>JASMLU010000015.1 GCA_030748535.1 Candidatus Krumholzibacteriia bacterium | reverse complement strand
GCCCACCGGCAGTGGAGTCGCCGCTACGGCCTGGAAGACGGACTAGTGATGCTGATCAGCCTGGGCCTGGTGTTCGTGATGCTGATCTTCGTCTACCCCCTGAAAATGGTCTTCTCTTCCTTCTTTGCCTGGGTTAGCGCCGGCTGGCTTCCGTCCAGTTTCGTACTGGAAGATGTCGGCGACCTGCGCCGGCTTTTCGTCATCTACGGGCTGGGTTTCTGGGCCCAGACAAGTCTGATCGGCCTGCTCTATGCACGCGCTATGCGAGTGGCTGACTGCCTGGCCCTGAACGAGCTCGAGCGCGTGAAGACGCGTGAAGACGCGGTATCATTCGGTGTCCTTGCGACGACAGGCTTGGCATCATGCCTCTGGGCCGGACTGCTGCCGCTGCGGTGGGGCATCTGGGCGGGCTTTTGGTATTTCACGCTCCTGATATCGATGCCTCTAGTCGTCGTGATCTATGGCCGGAAAGCCCAGCGCCTGAAAACTGCGCCTTGACGGGTGCGGATGGGGTTGAGCGGAGGCGTCGAGCACACTGGTGATGCTGTCGTCGGATGGTTTAAGGATGATTCATGAATAAAAAGCAACCCACAGTTACTTCATCCCATGAGCCAGAATCTCTGACGAGTAAGGGCAAGTCAGGCCGGTTCTGGCAAGTGTTTTGGCTTACATTTCTAGTGGCATCGCTTGCCTCCGCTTGGTACTCCTTCTATGCACCTTCCAACCGCATTGCCTGGGCCGACAACTTCACGGCTGCGCAACAACTGGCAGTCAAATCTGACAAACCGATAATTCTCTTTTTCACTGGCAAGTGGTGTTCACCCTGCCAGATCATGAAGCGCCAAGTCTGGGCGGATGACCAGGTGATCAATACGGTCAATGCAGCGTTTATTCCAGTGACGATTGACATGGATAACTCAAACGCCGCCGCAACTTTGAGTCGTTACGAAATTGGCGCCACGCCAACTACCATTATCACGGACTCAGAGGGGAATGTCCTCCAGTGGAAACAAGGGAGGATGAGCAAAGCGGAATTCCTTGAATTGTTAGGGGAGCAGGATTCGTTTACCGATAATGATCTGTAATGTCGAACGGATTCATCCTCTTTTGTTTCGGGCAATCGTGGGTATAGTTGGACTATCTAACCAGTTGCTGCACCAGACAGTCGGCATCGCCGTCTGCAGGTGACCAGCCATCGTTAGGCGAACGAAGGGTACAAACAAAGTTCCCGGTAAGTACAGGAGGCTGACATCGTGACACAGCGCATATTGACACAGTCGGCGTTGGAGGTGTCTCCAAACCTTGTTGCACAACCTCTCGCGTCACCCTTCAGGCGGCTCTGCGCCTTCTTGCTCGATTGGGTCTTGTTGTCCATTCCGACTTTAGCGGTGTCTTGTGTTGTCGCCGCTGTTTCGCTTTCACTGACCGACCCAGATGGACTCCGCGGAATCCGCACGCTTCTGGCGGGAGAGCAGAACGAGGACGCCGCATTGAATGCCCTGGCCGATGTCGCACCGCTATTGGCGAGAATCGATGCGCCCGGGCTTCCAGCGTCAGTAAAGGTCGCGGTGGAGGAATCAGATTTCCGTAGAGCCGGAGAACTCCTCGTGCCCCATGAACTTGATTTCTCTCTGGTGGTTGGCTCAGACCCTCCGCCTCTCGAACCAGGTCACATTCGACTCGAAATTCAGCGCTTGATCCCGAACCCGATCCGTGGCATCGCGGTTTTTGGTACCGCTGCGCTCTATTTCACGCTGCTCACCGCGGGTAGCCGCCTCGGGACCTTTGGGAAACGGATCTTCAGAATTCGGGTTGTGCGTCTTGATGGTCAACCACTCAGCTACTGGGAGAGCTTGGACCGTTTTGGAGGCTATCTGGCAGGTGTTGGCACCTTTGGCATTGGCTTCCTCGATCTATGGCGCGACCCAAACCGTAGACTCGCACACGATCGAATCTCGAATACGGTCGTGGTGCGTGGGACCGCCTGACAGCGCGATGAAGTTCGAGAGCGTTAACCGCACTGAGGCCAAATCCCGTTAGGAGCAGTTCGGTGAGTTTAATCCAGTCTTTGGCTAAAGCAGATGACTCGGCGAATGGCTCCTGGAGCGTCGACAAGGAAGCCTGACCCGCCGGAGGGCTCTTCGATAAAGGTCTTACTTGGCGGTGATGCCCGAAACTTATAAAATCTTGTGAGTTTCGGAGGAGGAGAACCATGAAGCCCGAGCAATTCCTGGCCCGGCATAGAATCAACACCATCAGTGGTTGGTTGCTGGTCTATGTCATGGGTTCGGTTCCTTTGCTGATGTTCTACTCAGCGGGGCTGTCGGGGTGGTTTCTCGATTATCCCAGGCAGCTGTTCCTTGGAATCTTGATGCTGATGCTTGTGCCACTCTTGCTGTTGATCCTGAAGGTCCCGTCTGCGCCAAAGTGGAACATCGCGTTGCTATGGGTGGGGGCAGGCTTGATCTCGCTGCGTGTACTTTACGGTGTACTACTCATGGAGAGGCCGTTGCAGGGGCCGGAAGGTCTGATACTGGCGGCAACCATAGTCGTCGCCCTTGTGTGGGCAGCTGTGTGGACCAGATACTTCCTCGTCTCCGAGCGTGTTGCCAAGATCTTTGCCTAGCGCTTTACGGTATTGGAGATGCACCGGCTTAAGCCACCGGCAGTAGCAGGTGAAAAACGGGCAATGAAAGCAGGAATACATGGAAAGCGAACAGCTCTTACGGATAGAGACGGAGTCACTCGTACTCAGGCCCTTTGAAATCGGGGATACGGCGACCGTGTATGCTTTGAGCACGGAGCCTGCGTCCCGGAAGTGGCTCCCAAGCCAAGTGTACGCAGACGAGGCCGAGGCTCGAGAAACACTCGAGTTTCTCAGGGAGCAGTACTCAAGACCCGCGGACCCTCGAAGCGGACCGTATGTTCTGGCCGTCGATCACCGGGGTGACGACACGCTCATAGGGCATGTCGGCTTGAGCCCGCTTGACGGTGATGTCGAGATCGGTTTTTCGATTGCCGAGGCATACCAAGGCCAGGGGCTTGCCGTCGAAGCTGTCAGCGCAGCCTGCCTTTGGGCCTTTGGCAGGTTTGGCTTGTCGAGGATCCTGGCAATCGCCGCCCAGTCCAATCAGGGATCGAGGAAGGTACTCGCACGCGCCGGGTTCGAGCATCAGACGGATCGCGTCATGGACTTTCAGGGTGTGGAGCAAGCGGTGAGCGAGTACGCTCTGTTCGGGTCCGGAGCCCGGAAAGAGGAGTGAACGGTACTACCAAACTGAGAGGTGCTTATGGCTATTCACCCCGCAGGCTATGCTGCCCGCCTGGAAGTCGATTACCCGGACAAGTTGGACCGCCTGACAACCTTCTTTCGGCTGATCTGGATCATCCCCATCGGAGCCATCCTTGCCCTGCTCTTGGCCAGCGACGATGGAAGAAGCGTGACTGAGGCCGGAGAGGCCGTGGGCAACTCGGGAGGCGGGATCGTGGTGGGCCTCGCGGTCGCGACGGCGCTGATGATCGTCTTCAGACAGCGCTACCCACGCTGGTGGTTTGATTTCGCGCGTGAGTTGTTGCGCTTCTCAATGCGGGTTGGCGCCTACTTTGTGCTTCTGACGGATCGCTATCCTTCGACCATCGAGGAACAGTCCGTACACCTGGAGATCGACTATCCGGATGTGAAACAAGACCTGAATCGATGGCTGCCGCTGGTCAAGTGGTTCCTGGCTATTCCGCACTGCATTGTGCTGGCACTACTTTTGATCCCCGCACTTTTCGCCGTGGCAGTCTCCTGGTTCGCGATTCTTTTCACCGGCCAATACCCGAGAGTGCTGTTTGACTTTGTCGTGGGTGTGGGCAGGTGGGCCTTGCGCGTCGAGGCCTATGCTGTACTGCTCGTCACAGATCAATACCCGCCCTTCCGCCTTAGTTGAGATTCGAGCTGAGGGAGAGATGTGAAAGAGTTAAACCTTTGGCCCAAGCATAGGGTTCGTATAATTGTAGCGGTTACCACAATGCTGGCGATCGCAGCGATGCACGCGTTCAGAATCGGTCAACACCTTAGCGGAAAACTGTATCTCTATTACTATAGTTTTGCCTCTGACCTGGTTCTTCCTATTGGCTTCTACTTCATGCTTGGCATGGTTGAAGTCCAGATTCGGTTTCTTCGACAGTGGTTTGTGAAGGCTCTCATTGTATTTGCAGCAATGACCTTCTCCGAGATCATGCAGGGTTTTGGGTTCTACTTTTTCGGAGTGACCTTCGACCCTCTCGACATCCTTATGTTTGGAGCAGGAGTTCTGCTTGCGGTTCTGATAGACACGCAGGTCCTTGAACGGCTCCTTCCTCACTGGAAATACCCTCGCTAGTGTAGCGGGGTTGTTCGCCGGACAAGAACCAGACTCCACGGGGAGCGTCCAACAAGGTTTCGAAACGTTTCCGGAAAGGGGAGGGTCAAATGGCAAGACTCAAGAGGCTGGGGGTTTTCTTTTCCGCCAAGTTACAGGCCCTTGTGATGGCCGCGTTGGGCTTTATCGCCGGTGTGCTCTACGCATTTGGAGGGTTTTTTTATGAGCTGTTCACCGGCACACTGAACTCAGGTACAGCTCTTGCCTTCATGGCGCTCATAGGGATGCCGCTTATGTTCGCGGCATGTGGATTTGTCGCCGGGGCTGTGGGGGCCGTGCTCTACAACCTTGTTGCGAGATGGTTTGGTGGCATCGAAATGGACTTCGACCGCTTTGAGTGACTTAGGCGGTGTCGTTCTGGCATCAAAGAATCGGGACGACCTTAGCGAATCAGGACAAGCCGGCTAGTTTCGGTAGCAGCTCCTGCCCGAAGGCGAATCAGATAAACCCCCGAAGGCAGCGCGTGGCCTGCTTCATTGCGCCCTTCCCATTGAATGCGATGTTGCCCGGCTTCGATGAATCCGGCCAGGAGCGTAGTGATCCACCGGCCGCTGGAATCGAAGACCTGAAGGCTTGCCTCTTCCTGTGAGGGCAGGGAAAAGGAGATAGATACCTTCGGGTTGAAGGGATTGGGCCAGGCAGAAAGATGAAACAGCGAGGCAGGCGCAACCGCGTCTGTTTCTTCACAGGGTTCGATGGGGTAGCCCTCGTAACGCCAGACTTCCCCGGCATCCTGAGCGATGAAGATGCTTGTTTCCGCTGTTGAAGAACCCCCAATCAGCGCAACGCCTTCCTGAGTATCTCCCGGAAGACTGAACAGGCGAAGGAAATTCCCATCTTCGGACATTTCGATCAGCACATCGTGGCTGTCGTACACCGCGTAAAGCGTGCCGGAGCAGAAGTCAAAGTGAAGGCCGGAGATGTCGTCGCGGTTGCCGGGGGACGGGGTGGTCGCGAGGTGCTGAACGATGCCCCCGGGAAGAAGGTTGAAGACAAAGATCTGTCCGCTATCCTGAAGACCCGCATAGAAGAGGCCATTGACATAGGTCAGAGCCTCGAGACCTCGATTGTTGGGGCCGTCGAGCCAGGGCGTGAGATCCCATTCCTCGCCGGTCGCCTGTCCGGTGTTAAGATCGAACTCGAGAACTGCGTCCGGGTTTTCAACTCCCAGATAGACAATCGACTCGCTGTCATCGGCCCGGGTAATGGCCTCCAGATCGCCTCCCAGATCCCAGATCACCGCATTTCCGCCACTTGCATCCATTTCACAAAGCAGTCCGCTGTCGTCTACCAGAATCACCGAGTTGCGGTCCGGGTGATGGACGATTCCACTGGGTTCGAAGCCATCGGGGAGTCCCCCTGGTTCATCCATCCATCCAATCTCCATTCCGCTTCCCGCAGGCCAGGGCAGGGCGAGCGCGGCAAGCGGCAAGAAAAAGAGCATTGCCGGGACAAGGGATGTTCCTGGAATCATGCGCATGGGGGCCTTTTCTGCTGAGAGAGGAACTCCATTGTAGCACGGATTTGCGTCGATTCCCAGTTTTGCGACCGTTCTGTAATTTCAGGCAGGACTGGATTTTTCGAAACACAGATTGTAGTATTCGGCAACTTGGCGGCGACCGGTCGCCTCCCATTATAGACATTCAAACAGGAGTTCTTGAACGATGATCGAAGTGCAAAGTGTGTCCAAGCGCTTCGGGCAGACCCTGGCTCTCGACAAGGTATCCATGAAGGTCGAACGGGGAGAGATCCTCGGATTTCTCGGACCCAATGGTGCCGGCAAGAGCACGGCCATGAAAATCATCACGAGCTATCTCGCTGCCGATGAAGGGCGAGTGCTGGTTGATGGCGTGGATGTGTCCGAGAAGCCCCTTGAGATCCGTGCGCGGATCGGCTACATGCCCGAAAATGTACCTCTTTACCCGGACATGCGGGTTCATGAGTACCTGCGTTTTGCTGGCGAGGCTCGGGGCCTGAAGGGCGGGGCATTGAGTGCCCGGGCGAGCTGGGTTGTGGAGGCCTGCCATCTGGAACCGGTTTACAAGAAACCCATTCTGGAACTGTCCAAAGGCTACAAGCAGCGAACCGGTCTTGCGCAGGCCCTGATTCATGATCCGGAGATTCTGATTCTGGATGAACCGACCAGCGGCCTGGACCCTCTTCAGATCATCGGCATTCGCGAGCTGATCCAGAGCCTGGGAAAAACGAAGACCATCCTTTTCAGCACACACATCCTTCAGGAAGTTGCTCCGGTGACCGACCGGGTGGTGATCGTCAATCAGGGACGCATCGTGGCGGACGGCCGTATCGGCGACCTGCAAAGGGAGGCCATGAAGAGCAACCGGATCTTCATCGCATTCGAGCAGGTGCCCGGCGATCTGGTGACAGGTCTGGAAGCGCAGGAGGGTATCGAGAGAGTGAGCGCTCTGGATTCCAATCGTTTTGAAGTGCGCGGGTCTTTCGATACAGACCTGCCCGGGCTTTTGTCGAAGATTGCCCGCAAGGAAAACTGGGAGCTTCGTGAGTTGAACGAGAGTCCCTATTCCCTGGAGGACACTTTTATCGAATTGACTCGGGACGACGGGGAGGTGAGAGCATGAAGAACATCGGAGTGATTTTCAAAAGGGAGATGGCGGCCTACTTCAACAGCCCCATCGCCTACATTTTCATCATCGTCTTTCTCGTGCTGAATGCGGGTCTTTACATGACCTCTTTCTTCCTGCAGGGACAGGCGGACATGCGCGGGATCTTCTCGAACCTGCCGCTCTTTCTCATCTTCTTCATTCCGGCTCTCACCATGAGGCTCTGGGCGGAAGATCGACGCTCGGGCACCTTTGAGTTGCTGATGACCTTGCCCATGAAGGCAGCAGAAGTCATGGGCGGCAAATACCTGGCAGCTCTGGCCTTCTACCTGATTGCCCTCATCGGTACGCTACCGATTCCCATCATGCTTGCCATGCTCGGGAATCCAGACGGCGGTGCGATTCTGGCGGGCTACTTCGGTGCCCTTCTTCTTGGTGCGCTTTATCTGGCCGTTGGCATCTTCGTTTCCGGCCTGGTGCGTGACCAGATCACCGCCTTCATCCTGGGCATGATTCTCTGCTTCGCACTTTTCTTTGTCGGGATCGGCCCCGTGGCCGCCACGATTGACGGCTGGATCGGCGGCCTGGGCAGCTTCCTGCAGAGAGCCTTCGGCTTGATGCCGCATTACGAATCCCTGCAAAGGGGCGTGATCACGCTGGGAGACCTGTCCTACTTCCTGTCGCTCTCGGCCGTCTTTCTTGCGATGAACGCCTACTGGCTGGAAGGGAGGAAGCACGGATGATCAAGAAAACAAGCTTCCGGCTGGGTTTTGTGATTTCTGCCATTCTCTTCCTGGGAATCTCCGTCTTTCTGACGGCGGCTCTCGATGAGCTTCGGGGAGCGAGAGTGGATCTCACCGAAGACCAGCTCTTCACACTTTCCCCATCGGCAAAGTCGATTCTGGGAACCCTGAAAGTTCCGGTGCAGGTGAAGTACTATGTCACCGCCGGCGACAAGATGCCGACGGAACTGAAGTATCTCGAAAGAGATGTTCGCGACAAGTTGCGCGACTACTCGGCGGCCTCGGGCGGCATGGTCCAGTTCTCGGTTCACGATCCTTCCGGAGACGAGAAACAGGAGCAGGCCCTGATAGCTCGCGGCGTTCGTCCCTTTCAGGTTCGCACCGTGGATCGCGACGAGATCGGCCTGAAGATGATCTGGTCTGCGATCAGCATCGCCTATAAGGACAAGCCGGAAGAAGTTCTTCCCCAGGTTCTTCCGCAGAGCCTGATGACCTTCGAATATGAACTTCTCTCCCGCGTGCATCGCATGACTCGCGAGAAGGAACCTCTGGTGGCGGTCTTCGCCCAGAAGCCGACCCTGGACCCGGAGATGATGAGCGCCTATATGCAGATGGGCATGGAGATCCCCGAGCTTCCGGACACTTGGGAGCCGGTGATCGAGATGCTTCGGGAGGAACACTTCGATGTCCATCGCATTGAGCTCAGTGCTGACAGCCCTGTTCCCGAAGATGCGGATGCCTTGTTGGTGCTTTCGCCGCGGAACCTGAACGAGCGGCAGTCCTGGGAAATTGCCAATGCTCTTTCTCGCGGAGTGAACACTCTGCTGGCCATCCAGAACCATGAGTATGACTACCAGCCGGGACAGCGTGGCGGTTTCCGGATCGGGGCTCGCGAGACACACTCTGGTTTGGACGCCCTGCTCGGCAGCTTCGGCGTGCAGGTGGACCGTCGTCAGCTTTTCGACCTGGAGCAGGAGACCCTGAACATTCCCCGCACGGCCAACCTGGGCGGCATGCGCTTTCAGACCTCGGAGCCGGTGCGCGCACCCATGCAGATCTCGGTTCGTGGCGAGCAGATGAATCGCGATCTTTCGATTACGAATCGCATTGAGCAGTTGTTCTATCTTTGGGGAACGGATGTTTCCCTTGATGGAGTGAAGCTGGAGGCACTGGACATTGAATCCAGTACGCTCTTTACGAGCAGCGGAAAAGCTTGGCGTAAGGACTTCAGTGCCGAACCCCTGACACAGTTTGACATCGATCCGGCCGGCAAGCATTTCGAAAGCGAGTTGCCCCTGGCCTGGCTTCTCGAAGGGAACTTTCCTTCACCCGAAGGCAGTGTCCCCGCCTGGCCCGGACTTGCAGATTCCCTGCAGAGCGGCCCCGGAGTCAACTCACCGGAAGCGTCGGCGAAGCTCATGGTCACCGGTTGTGCAAAGATGTTCGAGCAGCCCTTTGTGGGCGCGGGGCAGAATGTCATGTTGCTGTTGAACTCGGTGGATGCCCTGGCTCTTGGCGGGGAACTGATCGGCATTCGTTCCCGCCTGATCACCCAGCGGAGCATCCGTTCGACTGAAGCGGGGGAGAAGCTGTTCTATCGTATCTTCTCGGTCCTGCTGGTTCCCGTGCTGATCGCTGTTTACGGAATCGTGCGAATGGTGCTGCGTCGCAAGGAAAGCGCCCTGCACGAAGAGTCCCTGTCAGCGGGGAGGCTGTAATGAAATCAAAAAAGTGGATCATTCTGGTGGCTCTGGTTTTCGCCCTGGGCCTTGTGAGAATTCTTCAGCAGAGGAGCTACGAGAGCTCCCTGCAAACCGCTTCCATGGAAATGCTTGCCGCCGGTTTGAGCCTGGACGAGTCATCCCGACTGGAGATTATCGGGCCGGAGTCCACGGAGCTGGTTCTGGCGCGCAAGGACGCTGACTGGTTTGTGGAGAGCAGCTACGGGCACCCCGTGCAGGCGGGCAAGCTGGAGTCGATCTTCAGCGAGCTTCTGTCGCTACAGGGCGAGTTCCGCTCCTCAAGCGAGGAAGTGCTTACGGATTATCAGTTGAAGGACGAAGAGGCGCTTCACCTGAAAGTCTTTGCTCGCGATGGAGGCGAGGCGTTGCATCTGTTGATTGGAAGTTCCTTGCCCGGTGGCAGCGGTTTCTTCCTGCGTCGCGCTGGAGAGATTAATGTCTACGCAAGCCACGGTCGTCTTCTCGGTCAACTCGGTCTTTGGGGAGACAAGCGGGAGCCGGAGGAACGAGGTTTTCTGGACCTGAGTGTTCTCTCCCTGGATGCTGGATCCATCGAGGGAGTTCTTCTTGTGGACGGCGACAGCGAATTGCGTTTGAGCAAGGAATACTCGCCCCCGAAAGAGGGTGAAGTACTCGACCTGGACGCCTTTACCTGGAAGCTGGGCTCTGCGGAAGCGGATCGCGGCAAGGTGGAGTCCCTGACCAGCATGCTTGCCGGGCTTCGGGCCAGCGGTGTTTTGGATCCTGCCGCAGATCACGGTTTTTCCCGGCGCGTGGAGGTGTCCCTGCCCGGCGGCGATACTCAGGTCATTCTCTTTGGAAAGGCTCTCGAATCCGGTGAAGGCACTCCGGTGAAGCTGGAAGATAAGGATGCGGTTTTTCGCGTCTATGCGGGCATGGAGGATCGCTTGTTCAAGGGTCGAGAGGAGTTCTTGAAGTAGCACCCTGTCGACTTGCCGCAGAGTAGACTCGCAAGGGCAATTTCTGTGATTGCACCTTTTTATTTGCGGACTGTACCTGGGTGCAGTCCGTCTTTGTTTCCCTGGACATTGCCAAAAACAGGGGTATGTTTTTTGTAAGTATTGCAGAAAATACCCCCCTGTTTTCTGCGTGTATTGCAGAAAATGGACCCCTCTGAGCAGTTCATTGCGCAGCATCTCCACATCCTGGAACCCGCGAACATGTCATCGCAGATGACCTATTGGTTGAGGGAGGGAAGAAGCAATAACGCGGAGGTGGATTTTCTAGTGCAGGTCGGCGGGGACATCGTGCCGGTGGAGGTCAAGGCCGGGAAAAGCGGGACCCTGAAGTCGCTCCACGAATTCGTGAGGGCCAGGGACCCCGAAAGGGCAATTCGTTTTGACATGAATTTGCCTTCCCGACAAGCAATCGAGCTTGCGCCGGGAAATGGATCAAGCTCGGAATCGGTGAGTTTCGAGTTACTGTCTCTTCCGCTTTATCTTGTGGAACAGTTGGGAAGATTGCTCCAGTAAACCCATACGCAGGTTTCCTGTACAGATTCGAAAGGCGGCCAGTGAATAGTCTTGCGGTGGGCGATTTACCCTTCCAGCCCGATCCTCTCGCCCAGCCTGGACGCTTCTCCACGCGCCCAGTCGCCCAGTTTCTGAAGAGCATCACTGTTGCTTTCAGAAGCGTCGAATACCAGTTTCCCGGATGACACGCATTGAGCGACGCCGCCCTCTTCATCGAGGGTGATGAAGTCGGCGTCTGCTCCGGCCTGAAGCCTGCCAATGTTTCTGCCAAAGAGATCCGACGCGATTCTGGCATTGCCCTCTCCGAGCAAGCGCGCGCCTTCGGCCGAAGCCAGAGAGGCTTCCTTCAGCATTCCCGAGCCAAAGCCGTCGCTTCCCAGGCCCAGGAGAACCCCGTCATCAGAGAGTGAAGAAACATCGGCTCGACCCAAGCCGTTGAACTCGTTGGATTGCGGACAGTGAATCAGACGGCAGTCCGCTTCCCGGATTCTCTCGGCATCTCCTTCGGCCAGATGAATCCCGTGAGCCAGCAATGTTCCGGGTCTCAGGATTCCCAACTTGTCGAGCCGGTCGATCACGCTGTCGAAGCCGCGTTCCCTTGCATCGACAAGATCCCACTCCGATTCGGCGCAGTGAATATGAAAAGGCGCATCGCTTGCCTCCGCGCAGCTGCGAAGACTCTCATCGGAAAGGGTGAAGGAAGCATGCAGGCCAAAGATCGCACGAAGGGATTCATGTCCCGAGTAAGTCTCGATGGCGCGAAGGTTTTCCTGAACAGAAGCGTGAAAGACATCTTCCCCGTCGCGGTCACTGCTTTCGAAAGCCAATACCAGCTTCAGTCCCATTCTCTCTGCCTCTTCGGCTAGAATATCCAGACTTCCCTCGACATGGGAGGGGCTGCTGTGGTGATCCACGATTGTGGTCGTCCCGTGACGCAGGGCTTCAAAGAGGCCCATTCTTGCACTGGCCCGAATCGACTCCTCGTCCAGCGCGCGATCCAGTTTCCACCAGACCTGTTTGAGAATCTCGCGAAAGTCCTCCGGGCGAGGGCTGGGCCAGGCCAGAAACCCGGCCAGAGCGCTGTAGAGATGCGTATGCGCATTGATCATTCCGGGAAGCAGGGGCCGACCTTCCAGCGACACGCTCTTATCGGCATCCGGGGGGAACTCATGACCCATGGACTCGATACGGGAACCGGCAGTCAGAATCCAGAGGGGCTCGCCGCGGCCGCATCTGCCATCAAGATAGAGCGTTTTCTTCATGTCCAGCTTTCTTTAGAAGTTCAAGCAGGTCTTCGGCCCGAACGGGAATCTTGTTCACCGGCTCGCCGATTGCGTCGCTGATCGCATTGGCAATCGCTGCGGCCGTGGGAATAATGGTGGGTTCGCCCAGGCTCTTCGCCCCGAAGGGACCTTCAGGGTGCGGGTCTTCAATGAGCAGGCTTTGAATATCGGGAATGTCCACGGCCAGGGGAAGAGGGTAGGAAGAAAGGTTGCGACTGAGAATCTCTCCTTCATTCCGATGGAAGTGCTCGGTGAGTGCAAAGCCAATTCCCTGAGCGACTCCACCCTCCACTTGAGCCTCCGCCCCCGCCCGATTGATCACCCGCCCGAGATCGTGAGCCGCCCAGACACCGAGTACCTTCACCTGCCCGCTCAAGGTGTCTACGGCAACACGGCAGCAATGTGTCGCAAAGGAATAGGCGAAGTAGGCTTCTCCTTTTCCCTCTCCAAGATCGAAGTCCAGTTCCGGGACATGCCACCAGCCTTCCACCGAAAGCTCCAGGCCGCGCCGGTGACCTTCCCGGGACAGTTCCTCCCAGGAGATTGATTTCGAAGCAGAGGAAACTTGACCATCCTCGAAGCGAAGCTCTAGCTCATCGCAAGAGAGAAGTTCTGCGGCAAGCGGGCGCAAGCGTTCCTTCAGCCGGGCGGCCGCATCGAGAATCGCGTTTCCGCTCATCACCACATTGCGGCTGGCCACGGTCGGGCCGCTGTCGCGGACAAGTGCCGTGTCGGTGGGTGCCAGATGAAATGACTCAAGGGGCAGTCCCAGCGCTTCTGCCGCCATCTGGAGAACCACCATCCTTGCACCCTGCCCGAACTCGGTCAGCCCGGTGGCGCAGTTCAATGTGCCGTCTTCCTGAAGGTCCAGCAGCGCAGCGGCTCCATCCATGTGCCAGCCGGCCTTGCCGAGACAGTTTCCATAGATCATGGACGCAAAGCCGGTGCCGTGAAGCCACCGCCGCGAAGGGGGATCGTTTTCCTGCAGCGCCGCCGCGGCCTGCTCCAGAGTTTCCAGAGCGCCCACACTTTCACTCAGAACATGAGCCGTAGCGGTTTCATCACCTTTGCGAAGAAGATTCCTGCGGCGAAGTTCCACGGGGCTCATGCCAAGCTTTTCCGCCATAAGATCCATCATGCGCTCGTGGGCGAAGCAGACCTGCGGACTTCCAAAGCCGCGAAAGGCTCCATTCGGCACCTGGTTGGTGTACCAGGCCCGGGACTCCACATGCACATGGGGAATGCGGTAGGGCCCTGCGCCCTGCATCGCCGCACGGTAGATGACCGGCGGGGAAAGCGTTGCATAGGCTCCGGACTCGGCGTCCTGGAAGATTTCAAAGGCCGTCAATTGGCCATCGCGCGTGGCTCCCAGTCGCGCATGAATGCGAAAAGGATGGCGCTTGCTGGAAGTGAGTATGTCCTCTTCGCGATCCAGCAGCAGGCGAACGGGTCGCCCGGTAGCCTGAGCCAGAAGCGCCGTCCGCGCACAGAGTTCATTGGGAACATCTTCCTTGCCCCCGAAGGCGCCGCCGGTAGGAGTCTGAACGACCCGCACCTTTTCAAGCGGCAGGGCGGAACTTCGCGCCACCGCTTTCTGAACATAGAAAGGACACTGCAGGGAGCCGGTAACCAGAAGGCCGTCTTCTTCGGGATATACAAGACAGGCCAGAGTTTCCAGGTAGTAGTGCTCCTGAAGGCCGGTCTCGAAGACCTCCTCGATCACTTCGTCAGCATCGGCAAAACCGCGCGCCACGCTTCCCTTGCGAACCCGGGAGTGGCAGGCAATGGGCCCGCTCTCGTGAACCGGATGCTCCGGCGAAGCCATCGCAGAGTCCAGGTCAAAGACTCCGGGCAATTCTTCCAACTGGAATCGCACAAGCCCGGCGGCCTTTCTTGCAATCTCTTCACTTTCCGCAGCGACAATGGCCATACACTCGCCACGAAATCGTACCTTCTCTTCGGCGAAGAGAGCTTGGTCGTCAATAATCACGCCCACGCGATTCTCTCCGGGCACATCTTCGGCGCCAAGAACACAGACCACGCCTTCAAGCTCGCGTGCCTGGCGGTAGTCCATCGACAGGATCCGGGCATGGGAAAGGGGACTGTTCACCTGACAAGCGTAGAGAATCCCCTCCGGTCGAAGGTCGCCGAGAAAACGGGTATCCCCCCGCAATTTTGCGATGGCGTCTTCCCGGATCGGGCTCGCACCGAGATTCCTGCTTTTTTCTGTCATGAAAGGAGCTTACACTCCGCGCTGTGGATTGCAACTGAAACCCCCCCGTCGGTTTCCCGTAAGCTGGCAATGGAGGTCTTGTGAAGAAAGTCAAACTGATAACGCTCCTTCTGCTCCTTCCTCTTGCGGGCTTTGCAGGTTCCCTGATTCAAAAAGCCGCAGAGAAGAATGTGGAGGTGGAAGGAGAGGAGCTTCACTATCGAAAGACCGTCGAAGTGGAAACCGTGCTTCCGGGGGAGTTTAATTTCGATGCCTACACCGGAACCCTGGTTCTCAAGGCCCACGATCTTCCCAGTGCAATCTTCACGATCGAGTACTACGAGTACGAAGAAGACGATGTGACTCTTCGTATCGACGAAAAGGGAGGGCTATTTCTTGAAAGCAGGGGAAACCACTCCAGCGCTTTCGGCTCCCTGCACGCACTGCTCCCCCGCTCTGTCAGCATGGAGCTTACCATCGGGGCCGGCGATATCGAGGTTCTGGGTTTTGAAGGCGGCAATTCCATTCGTCTGACATCCGGAGTCGGCGACATCCGGATCCAAAAGGTCAAGGGCTACCGGGATCTTCGCGCGGAAATCGGAATGGGAGACACTCGCCTGGGTCCCGCGAGCGACATCGAATACATTCTCATCCAAAGCGGCATGGGTTCCATCAAGCTGAAGAATGTTCAGGCCATCGACACCGAGTTGCAAAGCGGCATGGGCTCCATTCGACTGATTGACTGCAAGCTTGAATCAGTCCAGTGCGAGACCGGCATGGGCTCCATCCGGCTCATGAACACGGAATACGAAGACGGGGATTTCGACACCGGCATGGGAAGTGTGAAGGGTCTGTAATTCGTGCTATGCTCCGCCCATGATCAAACTCACTGAGTTTCTGCAAGACTCCCGCAGAATCGGCATCCTGGGAAGTGGCGGAAAGAGCCAACTGATGCGCTTTCTGGCGCGTCACTACCACGAGCAGGGTGAGCGAGTTCTTCTGACGACCAGCACCAAAGTCTATCCCTTTTCCGGAATCACAACGGTTCTTTCTCTCGAAGAACTCCCCGAACTTCTCAGGCGCGAAGGGTCTGCCTTTTTCGGACAGCAGATCAGGGAGGGCAAGATTGAGGGTGGAGTTTGTGATTTCGTAGAACTCGCTGACCTTGCCGAGCGGATCCTGCTTGAAGGCGATGGAGCGCGTCGCTGTCCCCTGAAGGTACATCTTCCCCATGACCCCGTTCTGCCCGAAGATTGCGATACCGCCATCATCCTTCTCGGAGCTTCTGCCCTGGGCCATCCTCCGGGCCCCGACACTCTTCACCGTTTTGAAAAGGCCCCCGATGGCTTTCCTGAAGACGGGAAAGTCATCCTGGCTTCGGATGCCGCTCGACTGGCACTCGAGTCCTATCTGCCAAAGGCCGGCCCTGTTCCCGCAGCCTTTCTGGTGAACCAGAGCGACATCGCAGCAGAGGAGGCCCGAAGTCTGGCCGCGGAACTGAAGCGTCGCTGGCCGGGTCCCGTGTTTTGCGGTTCCCTGAAACAGGAGACGATGGATTACCACCCCGCAGAGACCCGCGTCTCCCTTCTTCTTCTCGCCGCAGGAAGTTCTCGCCGCTACGGGAAGAACAAACTCGCGGAAAAGAGCGGCGGCAAGACCCTGTTGGAGCGAAGTGCGGCTCTTTGGAAATACGAAAAACTCGAAGAGCGGATTCTGGTTCAAGCTCCCGGTAATCGCATGGCACTTCCGGGCTATCGAACGCTTAGCTGCGAACATCCGGAGAGAGGAATGAGTGAGTCCCTGAAAAGCGGCCTAAGGATTCTCAGCCGGGCTTCGGACGGACTTCTCCTTGCTCTCGGAGATATGCCACTATTGGAGCCGGATACCCGCAAAGCCATACTTGGGGAAATCGCCCGGCATCCCCATCGCCCCCTGCGTCCCGTTTTTCGTGGCAGCCCCGGCCATCCGGTCTATCTGCCCCGCTCAAGTTTTGGGAAACTGGAGAGCCTGGAGGGTGACGAAGGCGCACGCAGCCTGATGGATTCCCTGAATCCTTTTCTCTTGGAAGTCGAAGACGAGGGAGTCATATTGGATGTCGATGTTCCGGGCGACCGGGACAAACTTGAAAGACGGTTTCAGAATGAGGGGGAAGACGGTGCAGTTTAGTGACTATCCGATTCTTGTGCGGGGTGCTGGCGAGCATGCCAGCAGTGTGGCCTGGCATCTTTCCCGCTCCGGTTTTCCCGTGGCGATGACCGAGCGACATGAGCCTTTGGTCGTTCGCCGCCTTGTGGCCTTTGCTGCTGCAGCGAGAAAGGGTGAGTGCGAGGTGGAAGGAGTTCGTGCCCGTCTCTGTGGCGAGCGACTGCATCCCTACGAGCATGGCGAGCGCGGGGATGCGCCCAGCCCGAAGCCAGACGCCTCTACGGCCTCAATGGTGAAAGAGGCCTGGGGCAAGGGAGAGATTGCCCTGGTAATCGACGACGGGGTCGAACTGCTGGACCATCTTCCCTTTCATGCAATCCTGGATGCGAGAATGTGCAAGGAGTCAGACGACACGATTTACGGAAAGGCGACACTGACTCTTGCCCTCGGTCCCGGCTTCCGGGCCGGGGAGGATGTGGATCTCGTGATCGAAACCGAGCGAGGCCACGACCTCGGACGCATCATCGACAAGGGCCAGGCCCGACACGACACAGGAGTCCCCGGAGACATTCTCGGCTTCAGCAAGGAAAGGGTGCACCATGCGCCCTGCACGGGGCGATTCTGGGCACGTGTCATAATCGGCGACCTGGTTCACAAGGGCGACATGCTCGGTTTCTTCGAAGGGGATTGTGAGAAACCCTGTACGGTAGTAACGAAGATCCCGGGCAGGGTTCGTGGACTGATTGCCGACGGCGAAGTGATTC
The DNA here is from genome assembly GCA_030748535.1 of Candidatus Krumholzibacteriia bacterium. Classification (NCBI taxonomy): domain Bacteria; phylum Candidatus Krumholzibacteriota; class Candidatus Krumholzibacteriia; species Candidatus Krumholzibacteriia bacterium. Next base: position 10,605 of record JASMLU010000015.1, on the reverse strand, counting down.
CCGAGGGCACGAAGGTGGCCGATGTGGATCCCCGCGGCGAAGACATTGATCCCGCCACCCTTTCTGACAAGGGCCGGACGATCGCGTCCGGGGTTCTCACTGCCATCCTCTCTTCTCTCCCATGAACTCACGTATTCTTGAAAGACTTGCCGAAGAGTTGAGAGAGGGCCGTTCCGCCATTCTGGTTTCCGTTGTCGAATGGCGTGGCTCGGTTCCCCGGAAAGACAAACCTTGCATGCTCTTTATGCAGGAAGGCGATCGCATGGGAAGCGTCGGCGGCGGCTGTGTCGACGGGAGTGCCTATGAACTGGCCCGCCGCGCATGGGAATCAGGGGTTCCTTTACGGGAAACTCTTCGGCTCGACGCAGAAGCCGGCAGTGAGGCAGGCCTGCTATGCGGTGGCGAACTGGAATTTGAAGGCGAGAGATTTATGCCGGAACAGCTCCCTCGAGTAGAGCAGTGGCTTGCAGAGCCGGCAGAACAGGCCGCCAAGCTTCTCATCTTTGGTGGCGGTCATGTAGGCAAGAGTCTTGCCGAGTTTGCCTGGAAAATCGGTTTTGAGATCCGGGTGCTGGATGATCGCAAGGAGTACTCCAATCCCGAGCGCTTCCCCTATGCAAAGTCCTGCCTGGTGGGAAAACCGGAAGCCGCCGAGCAGTGGCCTTCTCCCGGGCCCGAAGATTCCGTGGTCATTGCCACACGCGGCCATCGTTACGACGAGAAGGCTCTGGATTGGGCCTGTCGAACGAAGGCGGGCTACATCGGCATGCTGAGCAGTGGACGCAAACGCGATCTGATTGTGAAGAGTTTGAAGGAAAAAGGCGCCCCGGTGGAAAGCCTGAAAGGTCGCTTTCATGCACCTGTCGGACTCATGATCGGGGCCATGAGCTCCGATGAAATCGCCCTTGCGATTGCAGCCCAGCTCATGGAAGAGCGTTCCCGGCGCACAGGCGCAGAAAAAACCCCCGGCTAGTCTCGCCGGGGGTCCTCTACGCTTTAGGCCGCAGAGCCTAGTACAGAGACTTGATCAGGGAGAAGCTGGAGTTGGCCGTTGCCACTCCACACTCGCCCACCCCGTCCGCGAAAGGATTGAGCTTGAAGGCACTATAGGTGTAGGTGTACATCCCTTTCGGACCGGCGAAGCAGTCACCAACGGCCAGACCGGATTCGTCGAACCAGTAGTCGTCGAACTGGAGTTGAGTGCCATCATCAGCCGTGGCAAGCCACTCCCCGTAGCTCAGCAATTCATCAACGGTGAAGTCATTGCCAATGGAGATCACGCAGGCCTCAAAGGCTTCGTGGTCTGCGGCAAGGCCAGCCGCTGAAATGGCGAAGGGGTCCACCGGGGCGTTGCCGACCGTGTCGAGCTGCGTCAGGTTCTTGATTTCTGTCAGACCGTAATAGTCATCGTACTCGCCCGTGAGGTTGACCACATCGCCAATCACATTGCTGTGATTGCCGGTACCCGTGTAAACCCAGCAGGCGCCATAGGGGCCGTTTGCATTTTCCGTGATGGAAAAACCACTGCTGCGGACCGCGGTCACAACCGCGCCTTCAACGACGACGATGTCGCCCTCGGCGTACATGTCCATGTTCAGGTCATAGATCACGCCCGCGCTTGCAGCGACGGCCAGAACCATGGCAAGAGATGCGAAAACCAGTTTCTTCATTTTTGCTGTCCTCCAGGTGTCAATTAGAAAGCACCCGACCGGCATGCCAAAGATCGGTTGTCGGGTGACTATGTGCGATAGTATCACAAGGCAAGGGGAAATTCAAGCGGGGCAGCAGGATTCAGGGTGATTCGCCCTAAATCACGCTGCGACATGGCGAAAGCCGGCTAGCTCCGCCAGAAGGAGGGCCGGAAAAGAACGAGAACCGTGAAGATTTCCAGCCTTCCCAGAAGCATGCAGAGAATCAGCACCCATTTCCCGGGAACAGGAATCCAGCCATAGGTCTGCGTCGAGCCGACTCCGGCAAGACCGGGGCCGATATTGGCGATCGTGGCGACCACCGAAGAGACGGCCGTTGTGAGGTCGGGGATGAAGAAACTCATCAGGAAGGAGCAGATCACAAAGAGACCGACAAAGAGAACGAAGAAGCCCACGATGTTAGCGACCATCGGCTCTTCAATGGTACTGCGACGCACCTTGAGTGGGGCGATCAGCCGCGGCCGCACGACCTTTTTCACTTCCCGCCAGGCCGCCTTGAAGGTGACCATCACGCGGATCATCTTCATGCCGCCACCGGTAGAACCGGCACATCCTCCCCAGAACATCAGGATGACAAAGAGAATGCCGATGGCCCGTGGCCAGACATCGAAATCGGCGGTTCCATAGCCGGTGGTGGTGAGAATTGCCAGCACCTGAAAGCTGGCCGCCCGGAAAGCATCTCCGAAAGCCTCCACCTTTCCGCCTTCAGCAGCAACATGGGCGGAGTGGTATGCGGGGCTTCCCGGATCCGGGCGATAGTGTTGGAAGGTATCGCCGGCTTCCGGCAGACCGCCAAGGAAGAGAAGCAAGGTCACAAAGAGAACCGCAAGCACGACCGTGCCCAGGTAGAAGTGAAACTCCCGGTTCTCCCGCAGGCTTCGCCAGTCGCGACGGAAAATCATTCGATAGTGGAGCAGGAAGTTCACTCCGGCCAGGAACATGAAGACGATAACCACCCACTCGATGTAGGCACTGCCATAGGCCCCGATCGAGGCATTGCGAGTGGAAAAGCCGCCGGTGGCCATGGTCCCGAAACTGTGGCAGAGGGAATCGAAGAGGCTCATTCCACCGGCCGCCAGCAGGATGGTCTCCAGTACCGTCAGCAGAAGATAGACGCCCCAGAGAATGCCCGCCGTCGCTGCCAGTCGTGGGCGGAGTCGGTCGGCACTGGGTCCGGGAACCTCGCCCCGGAACATCTGGTAGCCCGCCACCCCCATGGCGGGAAAGATGGCCAGCACCAGCGTGATGATACCCATGCCGCCGAGCCAGTGCGTCAGGCTTCGCCAGAAAAGCAGCCCACGGGGGAGGGCTTCCACATCAGAGAGGATCGTGGCGCCCGTCGTACTGAAGCCGCTCATGGTTTCGAAATAGGCATCGGTGAAAGCGGGAAGGAAGGCCTGTCCACTCCGCAGGAAGAGATCCAGGAAGGGCAGGCTCCCAAGAAGAGTCAGCACGATCCAGCCCAGTCCCACCACGGCAAAACCTTCCTTCACCCCTTGCTCGTGACGGCCGGAACGGAAGCCGACTTGCAGGAGGGTGCCGAGAACCAGGCTGAGACCGATGGTAAAAAGGAAGGAAGTGCTTTCCGAAGAGGAAAACCACCCGGACGCATGGTGATCCCAGAGCGAGATACCGAGTGGAATCAGCAGGACGCCGGAGAGCATCTGCAGAAGACGCCCCAGCGAGTAGAAGACAGCCCGGTATCTCACTTCTTCCCCTTGAAGAGCCTTCGAATCTGGTTCAGGGTCTTCGGCTGGGTGATGACGATCAGTTCGTCCCCTGCCTCCACATGGGAGTCGCCCCGGGGAATCAGGATCTTGTCCTCCCGGATAATTGCCCCCGCGATGGCCTGTCTCTTGAAGGGGTTCCAGACCTTGTGCAGGGGAGCCGAGGTGATTTTGCTTCCTTCTTCTGCCAGGATTTCCAGGCTTTCGAGATCCATGTCCCGAAGCTGCAGTTCCATGGAAAAGCGTCCCCGGTGAATGAGATCCATGATTTCCTGGGAAACCATACGCCGGGGGCTGATGACATGATCCACCCCGATTTCCCGAAAGAGTCGGTTGCTGCGAGGCTCCAGGGAAATGGCGGAAACCTGCCGGGCACCTTCGGAGCGGGCCAGAAGCGCGCTCATGACATTCTGCGTGGTCCTCTCGCTCGCCCCGACAAAGAGGTCACAACCCGAGAGGTTGGCTTCCCGCAGAAAATCCCGATCCGAGGGATCTCCATGAAGCACCTCTACGAGATCCAGCTCCTCGGCGGCCAGCAAGCCATGTTCGTAGTCGGGGTCCAGAAGCGTGACGCTGTCGATCCACTCTCTCAGGGCCGCGCAAAGCTGGACGGCCGTCAGGCTGTCTCCGGCGACAAAAGCTCTCCGGGGAACCCGGTCTTCAAGATCCAGGAGGCGAAGGTACTCGGGCAGGGCATCGTGTCGAAAAAGCGTGGTGACATCGTCGCCGTCCTGCAGGATGTCGTCTCCCGCCGGGATCCAGGTCTTCCCGTCCCGCTTGATAGCCACTGCGAGGAACTGCCGGTTCTCGGCCATTTCGAGAACCTCGATCAGGTTCTTGCCGGCCACGGGCATGTTATCTCGAATGATATGACGGCTGATGACGATGTCCCCGTCATGGTAGGCAAAGACTTCCACGGCATCGGGAACCCGGGCGATCTGGTCGATCACGCGAACCAGCACCCTCTCCGGGTTGATCACCCGGGTTACGCCGAGGTTTTCCAGTTTGATGGGGGAGCGGGAGGAGGTCAGTTCATGGTTGCGGATGCGGGCGATCCGCTGTTCGACGCCCATCTGCTCGGCAAGACCGCAGGCCAGAATGTTCACTTCATCATGGCTGGTTACCGCCAGAAGCATGCTGGCCTGGCGAATCCCCGCCTGTTCCAGGGCTCGCGGACTGCTTCCATTGCCCTCCACGACGAGAACATCCAGCTTCTCGCTGATGGAAGCGGCCCGGGCGCCGTCTTCTTCCACCAGGGAAACGTCATGTCCCTGGCTCTGAAGCTGAACGGCCAACTCAAAGCCCACAGTTCCTGCGCCCACAATTACGATTTGCATGACCCCTCCTCGGGGGAAGTCTAGAAAGCCCCGCAAGGGATGTAAACAGAGATCTCGTCCGGCCCTTGCTTCAGCGGGCAAGAAGGTCTAGTGTAATGAGCCTCGGGGCAAGCCCGAAAATGAGGAAGAGGTAAATATGTTCAGAATCGGATTTCTGCTCCTGATCGCATTTTTGGCGGTATCATGCGGTTCGGAGAGCAAACTGGATCAGCAGTTGGAGGCTTCCGCCATGAGTGATGCATCGAAGGCGATTCCCCGGATTCTGGAGGGTCTGGACCCTTCGCTGGAAGTGACGAGTCTTCCTTCCGGCTTGCAGTATGTCGAGATTCGTGCGGGAAAAGGGACAACACCCCGATCCGGGCAGACTTGCTCCGTTCATTACACGGGCTGGCTTCTGGATGGAACCAAGTTCGATTCCTCGCTCGACCGGGGGCAGGTATTCGAGTTTCCCCTGGGGCAGGGGCGCGTGATTCGCGGTTGGGATGAGGCGGTGGCCCTGATGAATGTCGGCGACAAGTGGAGAATCTCCCTTCCGCCGGAACTGGCCTATGGAGATCGTGGCGTGGGCCCGATTCCTCCGGCTTCGACCCTGATCTTCGATGTGGAACTCAAGGGATTTCGGTAGACGGGGAGGCGGGATGCAGGACGCGGTTCGCAAAATCCTGAAAGCCATCGGAGAAGATCCTGCCCGGGAGGGGCTTTCCGCCACTCCCGAGCGGGTGGAATCCAGTTGGAAGGCACTGACCCGGGGCTATCAGGAAGACCCCGCGGAGCTACTCCGCGATGCAGTCTTCAGCGAGGATTACGATGAGATGATCGTTGTCCGTGACATCGACTTCTACAGCCTTTGCGAACACCACCTGCTTCCTTTCTATGGAAAGGCGCATGTGGCCTACCTGCCCAAGGGCAGAATTCTGGGGCTCAGCAAGATCCCCCGGCTGGTCGATCTCTTCGCCCGCCGTCTTCAGGTGCAGGAGAGACTTACCCAGCAGATTGCCTCTACTCTGGAGGAACACCTTCGGCCCATGGGGGTCGCTGTGGTGATCGAGGGCTTCCATCTCTGCACGGCCATGCGGGGAGTCCAGAAGCAGAATGCCTGGATGACGACCTCTGCCATGCGGGGAGTCTTCCGAAGCAGATCGCGCACGAGAGAGGAGTTCTTGCAACTCATCCGGGGAATCTCCACCTAAGGAGACCCGGGAGTCCGAAACTTCGGGAAAATACGCTTTTTCGTAGCGTCTTTTTCCTGCCTTTATTACCTTTCCTGACCATATCCGGCGGCTGCGCAGCCTTCACGGAGAAGGAGCGCAAAACCCAAGTCATTCGCGAAAGCGAAGCGAGGGAGGCGAGGCCCCAGGGCCATGTCCAATACAAAGACCATCCATCAGGATGAAGTAGTGATTCGTTTTGCCGGCGACTCCGGCGACGGAATGCAGATTACGGGAAGCCAGTTTACGAGTACTTCCGCCAAGGTCGGAAACGACCTTGCGACCTTCCCCGATTTTCCCGCAGAGATTCGGGCGCCAGCAGGGACCCGCGCCGGAGTATCCGGCTTCCAGATTCACTTCAGCTCTTCGGAGATCCACACGCCGGGCGACCGTCCGGATGTTCTGGTTGCCCTGAACCCGGCAGCCCTGATTGTCAACTACAAGGACCTCAAGCCCGGAGGCATCATCGTGGCGAATATGGGGAGCTTTCAGGAGACGGACTTCAAGAAGGCCCGCCTTGAACGCAACCCTCTCGATGACGGAACTTTGGCCGGATATCGCGTGATCAAGCTGGATGTAAATGCCCGCGTACAGGAAGCGCTGGCCGACATGAACCTTCCCCGCAAGCACGCGCTTCGCTGCAAGAACTTCTATATTCTGGGGCTCATGTACTGGCTTTACAGTCGCCCCATGGACTCCACACTGCAGTGGCTGGAAGAGAAGTTTGCCAAGAAGTCGGAACTGATTGAGGCAAACCAGTGTGCCCTTCGTGCCGGATTCAACCTGGGAAGCACGATGGAGATTTTCCAGGGCCGCTACGAGGTTCCTGCCTACAAGAATGCGCCCAAGGGATTCTACCGGAACATCATGGGCAATCAGGCACTGAGCCTTGGGCTGGTGGCGGGGGCCAAGCTCGCCGGACTCCGCCCCCTGCTGGCTTCCTATCCGATCACTCCGGCTTCGGAAATCCTCCACGAGTTGTCCCGATTGAAGCGACACGGGGTTCTGAGCTTGCAAATGGAAGACGAGATCGCCGCGATTACTGCGGCCATCGGTGCTTCCTTTGCGGGAAGCCTGGCCTTTACGACGACTTCCGGGCCGGGCATGGCCCTGAAGACCGAGGCTCTGGGTCTTGCCGTGATTGCCGAACTGCCGCTGGTGATTGTGAATGTCCAGCGCGCAGGTCCTTCCACGGGGATGCCCACCAAGGTGGAGCAGGCCGATCTCAACCAGGCCATCTTCGGACGCAACGGCGAGGCGCCGATCCCGGTGCTCGCGGCCTCTCATCCTGGTGATGCCTTTGACTGCGCCGTGGAAGCCTGTCGCATTGCCGTGGAATACATGACGCCGGTGATCCTGCTCAGCGACAACTACATTGCCAATGGATCGGAGCCCTGGAAGCTGCCGAAAGTCGAAGACCTTCAGCCCTTCCCGGTGGAGCGTCCCCATGACCCGGAGAGCTATCAGCCCTACGCCAAGAACGAAAAGGGTGCGCGTCCCTGGGCGGTTCCGGGAACTCCGGGCCTGGAGCATCGCATTGGTGGCCTCGAAAAGGGCGAACCTTTCGGCAATGTGAGCACGGATCCGGAAGTCCATGAGCAAATGACGATTCGCCGTGAGGAAAAGGTGATGGGTGTCAGCGCGAGCTATCCTCCGTCGGAAGTCGTGGGTCGCAAGGATGCAGAACTGCTTCTGGTGAGCTGGGGTTCCACCTTTGGAGCCATCCGAAGCCTGGTTGATCGTGCAGAAGAGAATGGTCGCAAGATTGCCCACCTGCATCTTCGCCACCTTTGGCCGCTTCCCACCGATCTGGAGAGCATCTTTGCCTCTTACGACAGGATCCTGATTCCGGAACTGAACCGTGGACAGCTCTCCCGCCTTCTGCAGGGGGAGTTTCCGAAATACCAATTCCGCTCCCTGAGCAAAATGCAGGGCAAGCCCTTTACCAATGACGAGATTGCCGAAGAAGTGGACCGCTTGATGGAGAGTGATCATGAGTGAAACCTGCCTGAGCGGGGCGGACTTCAAGTCCAGCCAGGAAGTTCGCTGGTGCCCTGGTTGCGGGGACTACGCAGTTCTCAATTCACTGCAGTCGGTGATGGCGGATCTGGGCATTCCCCGTGAAAACTTTGCCGTGGTGTCGGGCATCGGCTGTTCGAGCCGTTTCCCCTACTACATGAACACCTACGGTTTTCATTCCATTCACGGTCGTGCGCCGGCCGTGGCCACAGGTGTGAAAGTGGCGAATCCGGATCTCTCGGTCTGGGTGGTCACCGGTGATGGCGACGGGCTTGCAATCGGCGGAAACCACATGATCCACACCCTGCGCCGCAACCTGGATGTGAAGATCCTGCTCTTCAACAACCAGATCTACGGTCTGACCAAGGGACAGTACTCGCCAACCAGCCCCGTGGGAACCAAGGCCAAGTCCACGCCCTATGGTTCGATTGATCGTCCCTTCAACCCGATCAGTCTCGCACTCGGCTCTCGTGCGACCTTTGTTGCCAGGACCATGGACACACAGCCCAAGCACATGAAGGCTGTCTTGCGCGCCGCCGCAGAGCACAAGGGATCCGCCTTTGTGGAGATCTGGCAAAACTGTGTGATCTTCAACGATGGCGCCTGGAGAGAGTGGACGGACAAGAAGGTGCGCGACGAGAGTGTCGTGAACCTGGTGCCCGGCGAGCGGATGGTCTTCGGGGCTCAAGAATCCAGGGGCATTGCGCTCGATTGCGGGGACCCGAAGGTGGTGCTGGCCGATAAGGCATCCGTCTGGGATCCCTCTACCCCGACTCCGGGGGTGGCAACGGTGCTGGCCGAGGTGGACCTCATGCCTGACCTGCCTCGTGCCGTGGGGATCTTCCGCAAGGTGGACATGCCGCTTTACGACCGCGGCCTTCACGAGCAGATTCGCCTTGCCCAGCAGGACAAGGGCGAAGGAAGCATGGAAGAACTTCTCTACACGCCCGACACCTGGGAAGTGGACTGACCCCTTCGCGTTGCCTTGACACGAAATACGAAAGCCCGAACCCCTTGATAGGGTTCGGGCTTTTGCTTTTCCATAGTAAGCTCAGCAGGGCTTTTGGGGATAGGGAACCGGTCGGTCAGCTCTTTTGTCTCTCGGTGGAGATGTGAGCCGATCTCTGCTATACTCAATACAAGAATTCCTGAGGCACCGTCGAGGGGGTGCCCGATGGGCACGAAGAAGAAGACGAGTACCGGGCCGTTACAATGCGAGACCAGGCGCAGGGCTACATGCTTCCTGCTTCTGCTTTCGGCCATGACCTTGGTGACGACCGAGGCAGTTGCGGTGCGCGATCCGGCCCCGCTGGACATGTACGACATGGCGCAGATACTGGACACCTCGTCCCTTGACCCACACTTGCTTTGGGAGGAATTGTCCCCGGAGGGCGTCCTCATCCGCGGCCTGGATTACTTCGCCGGAGGATGGGCGGGCATCCACCGACAGGACTGGGAGGCGTGGATTGCGTCCGGCTACCAAGGCAACCCTCCCTCTCCCGATCCCTATCCCTGGACGGTGCAGGGACTGCTCTATGTTCCCCCGGGCTACGACTGGAGCGCAGGCTACGGGCTGGTCGCGCAGACCTCTTCGTCGAACAATGACCTTGGAGAGGGTTTCTGGACCGAATACGGCGTGGAGACGACACTCGCGCTCGGTGCACCGGTTCTCCTGATCGACACACCTCCCCAGGATGTGATCGGCCACTACGGCTGGGGCGACGACGAAGGTCGTGCTCGTGCGCTAGTCGGCCGGGGCGGCGAGGTAGGCCAGCGCCTCCCCGTCCATGATCACGTCCAGACGGCCTGGCCGGAGATCGACCAGACCGGCGGCCAGGACAGCCGGGAAACTCGTCCTCCACACCGATGGACTCAGCTCTCCGGTCCCCCGGTCCCGAATCCGGGAAATGATGCTAGAGGGACATCTGCCCGAACTGGCGACGGATCTGGTTGAAGAAGTCAAAAAGCGCGGCGGCACAGACGATATCACCGTGCTGATTGCCTACTGGGACTAGCTTCCCCTGTCTCCTGATTCTGGAGACCCCACCTTATCTTTGGAGATTCCGAAAGCCCCAAGCCTGAAGAAATAAAGGGCAAGCTGTTGATTTGCAGCGGTTTGCAAGCCTTCCCGGTTTTGGCATTTCTCTTGCCATTCCTCCCCTGAACCTGAATCTCAATCAATGGAGGAAAGCCATGAAGACGATGAGAAAGAGCCCGTTGCAGACTGTGCGGTTGAATTTCCCGCCTGCTTCCAGAGCTCTCTCGTCGGAGGCGCCGATCCGAAGCCTCTTCTTCGCCAAGCAGGGCTGCAGTGCGGATAGCATCGCGGCAGCTGCCGCTGACGCGGTGGTCCTGGACCTCGAGGACAGCGTGCCGACTGCCGGGCGTTCCGCGGCCCGAGCCTGGGTCGCCGGGGTGCTAGAGGAGGGGCTGGGCGCCCGCTGCCGCGTCTTCGTGCGGATAAACGGCCCGGACGATCCAGAGGCCATGGAGGCCGACCTTGAGGCCTGTGTTCGGCCCGGCCTGCATGGGCTCGTGCTGCCCATGCTGCAGTCGGCCTCTGACGTGCAACTCATGGAGTGCGCTGTGGAGCGGCGGGAGACCA
>JASMLU010000014.1 GCA_030748535.1 Candidatus Krumholzibacteriia bacterium | reverse complement strand
GCCCTCCTAGTTTCCGGTGCCGGGAAGAGGACGGCTCTCGGGCTGGTACTGGCGCGGAGCAGGATTCAGGATCTCCTCGATCGCCAGATCGATTTCTTCGGCCAAGGTCTCATTGCCGCGATCGCGAGCCAGTTCGGCCTGTGCGGCAAGAATGCGAATCTCCGTTTCCTGCTTCAGGCTTTCGACCAAGAGTAGAATTGCGGGAGCTTCGTCCTGAGTGGCACTCTCCAACTCAAGGTGTAGTTGCGCCAGCTTCTGCTTTTCCTCCTGCAAAATGGGCTGGATGCGCTCCATCAGGGAGAAAGCGGGTTGCCCGTTTGCAGGCGACGCTGAGCGGGCGATGCCCTCCAATGCCTCCATGTCCCCGCGGAGAAGAGCGGCTTCTGCCTCATCCAGGTTTACATCCAGAATCCCTCCATCGGGAGCCCCGGTACTGACTGCCTCGATCAGGGCGGGTTCACTTTGCCCAGTCTCATTGGGAGCGGCCGAATCCTCGGCCAGCAGGGAAAAGGCGAAAAGAATCGCGAGCAGGACGCTGAATCTCAGTTTCATGGTTCCTCCAGTAAGGTGTCAATTCGAACCCGTGGGGATCGGGAAAGGGAAGTTTAGCAAATCGGAAACACAGAGGAAAGCGTGAAAAAAAACCGGAATACCAGACCCCTGACTCCGCTTCCGGGCTTTCCCCCTCCCCCTGATTTGTGCATACTGGGAAAGAAGGGAGGTTCCGATGCTCGATCCTGTCCCTGATTTCACCTCGCTGGCTGTTCTTGCGGCCCTTTCCCTGATTCTCGTTCTGGCTCCCGTCCTGCGAAACCGGCTCAGCGTTCCAACTCTCTTTCGATACCTCTGGGTTTTGGTTCTGGCCCTGCTTCTCATGGAGCAGGTCGGGCTTTTCTGGGGACTGCTGGTTTTTGCCTTCCTCTCCTTTGGAACCCTGCGCGAGTATCTCTCGCTTCTTGAGATTCGCCGGGAAGACCGCTGGGGCATCCTGCTCTGCTATCTCTCCATCCCCTTTCAGTTCTTCCTGATTGGAATCGACTGGTATGGAATGTTCATCATCTCCATTCCCGTCTACACCTTCCTCTTCCTTCCCTGGCTGGTAGCTCTGGGAGGAAGGAGCCGGGGAATGGTCTTCTCGGTGGGTGCCCTGGACTTTGGCCTCTTTCTCTTTGTCTTCAGCCTGGGGCATCTGGCCTACCTCGCCCGCTTTTCCGTGAGAATGGCGCTGCTGGGCATTCTGGCCGTGGCTCTTGCGGATCTCCTGGGCCGACTTCTCAGCCACCGAAACCGGATTACTGCCTACCTGGCAGGAGCTGCCGGTGCCCTGCTTCTTCTGGGGCTGGGAAGCCCCTGGTCGGGCATTCCACTGAAGCACTCTCTGTCTCTCGCCCTGCTTTTGCCGCTGTTCGTTCTCACAGGACAGTTCACCCTGGATGCACTGGGCAAGGATCTGGGAATCCGTCCGGATCGACTGGAGGCGGGGCGAGGCCGCGCGCTGGATGCACTCAAGGCACAACTTTTCGCAGCACCGATCCTCTTTCATTACCTTCGCTGGTTCCTGCATTGGGGAGATCTCTGATGCTTGCGCCGCGAGTGATCGTCCAGCGACTGCTGCTTCGGCCGCTTCTGAGATTTATCTTCGGCATCAACGCCCTGGGACGCGAAAACCTGGAGGGCCTTGAGCAGTTCATTCTGATTGCCAATCACAACAGCCACCTGGACACCCTGATTCTCTTCTCCGTCCTTCCGGCCGAGATGATCGAGAAAACGCATCCCGTCGCTGCCAGGGATTACTTCTGCAAGAACAGGCTTCTGTTCACCTTGGTGGATCGGCTCTTTCGTCCGCTCTGGGTAGACCGAAGTGGCAGCGGCAATCTGGAATCGATGCAGACCATGCTCGATGCCGGCAAGAGCCTTCTCCTGTTTCCCGAGGGAAGCCGGGGGGAGGCCGGGGAAATCGCCCATTTCCGGAGCGGCATTGGCCACCTGTCTACGGCAAACCCGGAGCTTCCCGTCGTGACCGCCTTCCTGGAAGGTCCGGAGAGAGCCTTCCCGCGGGGCATGCCCTTCCCCCTGCCTCTCTGGAACCACATCACCTTCGGGCCGCCACAGGTCATGCAGGGAGAGGCGCGGCAGATCACCGCTCGCCTTGAAAAGGACCTTCGGCAACTGGCAGAAGAGGAGATGGCCTGCCGGCAAAGGCGTCCTTCCCGCGCAAAGCCCCGGACGGTCGCCCTTCTGGGCATTGACGGATCGGGGAAGAGCAGCCTCTCGCGAAGCCTCGCAGAGGAGTTTTCCGCCGATCAGACCACCTGCCTGATCAGCGACCGCCTGGAGTTTTTCGAGGAAGGAAAGAGCTCTCCCCTTCAGCCCCTGCTGGTAGAGAAAGTCCGCCGCTGGGTGAGTCGTCATGCCAAGCAGGCCGGAAGTCTGAAGAGCTACAAGGTTCCCAAACTGGCGGAACTCCTCCTGAGAGACCGATTGCTCGGGGAAGTCGAGCGCTGGTATCGCCCGGGTGGGATCTTCCTGGACGGTTCCCCTCTCTATAACATGACCGCCTGGGCGGCGCTTTACCGGGAAGACTTTTTCACCGAGGAAGTCTGTGCCAAGGCACTGAAGGCTCTCAGCGGGGAACGGCTTTCCCCGAGCGACCCGATCTATGCGAACTTCCCGGAACTGAAAGCCCTGGAGAGGCTGGGACTGAGCCGCCTGCACCAGTCAGATGCCGTAATTTTCCTCGATGTGGATCCCGCTGTCTGCGTGGACCGTATCCATGCGCGGGGCGAAAAACAACAGGTTCACGAGACGGTCGAGAAACTGTCCACCCTGCGGGAAGCCTATCGACTTGTCTGCCGGGTTCTGGAGACCCGCATTCCAGTGCGTGTACTTTCCGGAGACCGGAAGCTGGAAGACAATCTTGCGGAAGCCGAAGATTTTCTCCGGCAGCTTGAAAGGAATGGCGATGAGAGTTGATGTAATTGCCACGACCATGTCGGGCTCGATTTCCGACTGGAAGAAGGTCGAGCGCATTCTTCCCCTCTTCGCCTCCCATGGCTACGAAGATGTGCGACTCCATGTCTGCGAAAGCCATGAGGAAGCCCGCAGTGCAGCTGCCAGGGCTGTGTCCGAAGGAGGACAAAGGCCGATCTCCGCGGGAGGTTCGGGTACTTTTCGGGCGGTGCTAGAGGGCTGCATGGAAGCGAAAGCGGATCTGGACGAACTGCGCCTGGGATTTCTTCGAAAGGGCTCTGCCGATCTCATCGGCAAGGTACTGGAAATGCCCGACGAGATCGAAGAGGCCATTTCGGTCTTTGCCCGCTCCCTGAAGGAGGACCAGTACAGTTCGGCAGATCTTCTTCGAGCTTCGTCACCGTTCAGCCGCGAAGCCGATCGTCACTTTCTCGGCTACGGGGGAGCGGAAATCTTCGGGCGCATTCCCCACTACACCGAAAACCGTTTCACGAAATACTACAAGGGCATCCTAAGCCAGTTTTTCGGCGACCTCGGTCCCTTCACGACGGGAATGGCGCTCGCTCTTGTCGAACATGTCCTCAAGTCTCCTTTCCGTCGTAAGCGGGAGTGGGAGATCCGCGTGGACGGGGAAGTCCGGGAGCGAGGAAGCTTTCGCGCACTGATTTTGGTCAATGGCTACCTGGGCCCGGAGTTGCCCTTTTCCAAGGCCCCCCTGGGCTCCGGCGACTTCCATCTCTTCGGTCTCAAAGACCTGGGCCTTCGCATTCTTCCCACTCAGGCGCGAAAGGCCCGAAGCGGCAAGATTCTCGAAGACCCGGATCTCTGGGGGCTGAAGAGCTGGACGGCGGAGAAGTCCATCGTTCTGGCTCCGAAGGGAGGAGGCACCTTTCCCGTGAATGTGGATGGTGCCACCTTCCGGGCTCACGATGAAATGCGTTTTGAGAGAGTGGGCAGCGTGAAGCTGATGAGTCGCTAGCGCAGGAGGAGGACTTTCTCTTCTTTGCTTGTGCCTCTGAGAATGTACCTGGCCTTCTTCCTGCCCTCTGTGGAGCAAAGGCCGGCGTAAAAAAAGACCCCGCCTTTCGGCGGGGTATACAACTGGAACAACAACGCAATCCTAGTCCGCGTGTACGCTGAGCCTCCGGCCCACATGGCTGTTGCGGATCTTGTTCAGTGCCTTCACCTTCACCTGGCGAACACGCTCACGGCTGATGCTCAGCTCGCGCCCGATTTCCTCAAGGGTCTGGGGCTCGCGGTCGCCGAGACCATAGTAGTTCCGAAGAATCATGGCCTCGCGGGGGTTCAGGGAATCAAGAGCGTCTTCAAGCAAGCCCGTGAACTCGGTCTGTGCGAGATTCTCCGAAGGACTCGGCTCGTTCTCGTCCTCGAGCGTGTTCATCAGGATATGATCCTCTTCCGTACCGATCGGCTCATCGAGAGAGCGGTAGGTATTGGTCGCGAACTGGATCTCATTGATCACATCTTCGCTGACCCCCATCGCCTTCGAAAGCTCGCCGGTCGAGGGCGCACGACCGAGGTCGTCCCAGAGCTTGCGGCTCGCCTTGCGAAGTTGGTAGAGGATATTGGCCTTGTTCATGGGCAGACGCACGATATTGCCCTGCTCCACGATGGCCTGCATGATGGACTGACGAATCCACCAGACCGCATAGGAGATGAACTTGAATCCCTTCTTCTCGTTAAAGCGGTAGGCGGCCTTGATCAGGCCCAGGTTTCCTTCATTGATCAGGTCCAGGAGACTGAGACCCTGACCCACGTACTGCTTGGCAATGGATACAACAAACTTGAGGTTGGATTGAATCAGCAGTTCGAGGGCCTTGTCATCACCCTGGCGAATACGTACCGTCGTCTCCGCTTCCTGCTCGCGAGTAAGACTGTTGAAGTCTCCGATCGACTGCAGATAGGCGTTGAGCGTATCGCTCTCCGACTGGTTGTAGGTGGCTCCGGCCATGTTTCTTCCCTTTGAGATATTCCGTCACTGGAATGGGCGTTTCCGACTTATCGGCGTTGACTGTGAAGGGCTTCACAGCTCGACGCAGGAAGTATGAAGGAAGGGGAAAAGTGTGTCAAGTCTGGTAGATCAAAATTGACATCTTTTTTTGAAATGTTAACCTCGCAACTGTCCTAGTAAAAGGGACTTGGAAGTCCTGAAGCCGTCAGATATTGCGCAATCAATCAGGGATCCGGTGATATTTACCGAATAAGATCCCGGAACAGGGGGTTTGCAGGCTGTTAATCCATGAACAGCTCTCTTGCGGTATAGGGGATTCAGTTCAGGCCACCCCCAGCCAGAACCTCCATCCAGTCGTCTGAGAGGAGTGTCTGTCTCGCCAGAGTCGCCAGATGATCAGGGCCGGACTCCCTCTGGGCCTGCAGGTCACCTCCAGGAGCGGCAAAAGGGTCATTTCCGAGATGTTCGGCGAGTCCCATTCTGTAGGCCTGGTGGATTCTCGACAGGTTCCGCATCAACTCCCGCCCCCACTTTCCATTGACGGCCCGGAAGATCTCCTCCTCGCTGGGAGGATTCTCGACCATGCCCCGCAGTTCCGCTCTCATGCCCTCGAGCGCCTGCTCGCGATTGTGGGAACCGGTGGAAATGCTCAAACTCAGGCGGGTGAAACCCTTCTCGCCGGGAGCAAGGCCCGGAACCGAACGCATACCCGCGCCCACGGAGTAGGCCAGACCCTGCTTCTCGCGAAGTTCCAGAGCCATGCGGGCAGAAAGAATGCTGACAAGAGCCGGGAAGGCGGGATCGAGTTCCGCAAGAGGCGGCAAGAGGCGGCTGAGGAGAATGGCCACCTGCTCCTTTTCCATGGGCGACTCAAGCCTCTGGGGACCGGGCTTCGGCGAACAGGCCTTGAGGGGCCCGCCCCGGAAAGGCAGGGCGGCAAAGTGTCGCTTCACCTGCTTCTCCAGATCCTTCATCGGAAGTCCACTGACGACCGAAAGGATCATCTGCGAAGGATCGTAGTACTCGCGATAGAACTCACGGAGTTCCGTCGGCACGATGGAGGAAATGGACTCGACCGTACCCGAAAGTGCCTTGCCACGACCACAGTCCGGGAAAATGCTCTTGGTCAAAAGGCGGGAGGCCCGGGAAGAGGGGCTCGGGCTTTTCATTTGAAGAGTGCCCATCCGCTTTCCGATTTCGCGCTCAAAGGCATCCTGGGGGAAAGTCGCCTCCCGGATCAGTTCCGACAGCAGTTCCAGAGCCCCGTCGGCGGATTCGTCCAGGGTCTCCAGCCGGATGAAAGAGAAATCCTCCCGGCTGTAGTAGTTGTCGAAGGGGAACCAGGGATTGTCGCCGGTCTTGAGCTTCGCGCCCATGGCTGACAGACGGGCCGCGATTTCCTCCCCGCTGCTTCGGCTGCTTCCCGCATCAAGAAGGCTCTGCATCAGATCCACCATGCCGGCCTTCGGCTCCCGAAGGGAACGGCCGCGCACGAGAAGATGGCTGGCAAAGACCTCACTGCCGGGGTCGCTTATCAGAAGAACCCGCAGGCCATTGTCCAGTGTCCTCTTTCGGGTCTGCACAGAGCGGCTGCGCTTGCGCCGGGAAAGGGACTTCCTTTTGGACGCCTTGCTCTCGGCAAGTTCCAGATGCCGGAAAGTAGGCTGAAAGCGGACCAGAAGATCTTCGCTGATGTCCAGAGCAGTCTCTTCCGAACTCTCAAAGAGGATCCGGGGTGCCGAGGCAAGGAGGCTCTTCTCCAGGGCATTGCGTACCGCCACAGGACCCATCGAACGAAGATTTGCCAGATAGTCGCGAAGGAACTCAAAGCCCCCCATGTGCAGTTCGGCAGACTTCATCATGGCAAAGTAATGGTAGGTGTCCTGAAGAAAGGCATCATCAACGACCAGGCCGTGAGCCGCCTCGCTTACCAGAACAGGGTCGGGTTCCCAGTCGGCGAGAGCCGCCAGTTGCGAAGACAGTTCCTCCAGCACTTCCCCTGGATCGCGGTCTTCGGGATCCAGATTCATGTGAAGCAGGGAGAAGTCCTCAAAGAGTTCCACATGGACACCGGGATTCAGGCCGGAAAGGGGGGAACGGTGTTCATCGGACAGAAGAGCGGCCAGCAGGAGTTGTGCAGGATACTCGCCCGCTGTAATCGGGGGAACCTGCCAGATCAGAGAGAGAGAAGGACGCTGCCCCTCCACTTGCAGGGAATGAAAGTCGGAGACCGCAGGCCAGGCCAGTTTCACTTCGGCAGGAGCCTGGGGTTTCTCCCCCCCGGCATTGCCAAACACTTCTTTCAGGAGTCGCTTCGCCTTCCGGGTTTCGAAATCACCGACCAGAAAGAGACGGCTGTTGGAAGGAACATACTGCTTCTGATAATAGTCGATGACCTTGTCTCGCTCGAGGCTTTCAATGCTCTCCGGCGTTCCCAGAACCGGGTGCGCGTAGGGCGATCCTTCCAGAAGAATCCCGTCCCGCATGGCCGCCGAACGATAGCTGCCACTGTCCATGTCCTTGCGGATTTCCTCAATCACTACCAGGCGTTCCTTCTCGAACTCCTCGGGAGGGAGCAGGGAGCCATAAAGCATGTCTGCCTGGATTTCGAGGCCTTCCCGCAGATACTCTTTCGGAATCAGCAGGATGTAGCAGGTGTACTCGCGGCGCGTGAAGGCATTGATGTAGCCGCCGTACTTCTTGATCCCCTCGTTGATGTCCTCGCGCGTCCGGAGGGCGGTTCCGTTGAAGACCATGTGCTCGAGGAAGTGGCTGGCCCCGTAGCTGTCCGCATCCTCCCAGCGGCTTCCTGCACCCACCGTCACAATGGAGGCCACCATCGGGCCGCCATGGGCTTCCTTCATCAGGACTTCCAGCCCATTGTTCATCTCGTGGCGTTTGATTTCTCCGGCAAAGCCGGGAAGAACGATCAGAAACAGGCAGAAAAACGCAAGAGCGAGGCGAGGCTTCATCATGGTCTCCAAAAATAGTTTGCGGGCAAGGGCGCACGGTTCTAGAATCCCGCAAAGCTTACACAGACTTCCACAGAGATCAAGCTCCCGGGAGGGCTTCCATGCCAAAAGCCATGATTCTTGTCCTGTCTCTCTTGCTGGCCATCGCTTCTTTTGCGGAAGTGGTTCACCTCAAGGACGGTAGCTCTCTGGAAGGAAGCATCCTCAGCATGGATGATGAGAACCTGGTTCTCGACACTTCCTTCGCCGGAGTTCTGACCCTGAAGATTGAGAACATTGCGAACATCGACTTCGCGAAGGGTTCCGACAAACCGGGGGGCAAGACTTCGAAGCCCTCGCCGGTGGCCGGGGAAACCGGCTTTCTGGAGGTCTCCGTCAAGGGAGACGCGGCCCGCTCTTCGGTTCGCTACCGCTGGCCCTCGGACCGCAAGGACATGCTGCGTCTAAACACTCTTCACATGAGAGTCTTTGTGGACGGAGAGTTGCTCTGGCACGACAAGGACCCCGAGATGAACAAGGAGTTCCGCCATGGCAAGTGGTTCATCCTTCGCAACCGTCACCTCTTTCCTCCCACCACGCTGACCGTTCCCACCGGGAATCATCGGGTTCATGTAGTGATCGGCAACGATGCAGGTCTCTATGAGGATGCCGGGAACCAGCAGATCGCTTCTGCAGAAGCGATCATTGAATCAGAGGATCTGGAGATCTTTCCCGGGCAGACAACGCGGGTGGTTCTCAAGGGGAAATCGGCGCGAGTGGCTTACGGAAAGTACGAACTGGAAGTTCTGAGCACCCGCTAGCTATTCTATCTCGGCCGGTGTTTCCGCAGGCAAGCCCGTCGGATCGGGGAAATTCCTTTGCAACTGGAAGGAGATTCCCAGTGCGGGGCTCCCTCCGCCCCCTTCCCGGAAACTCTCTGCGGACAATGAAACCCGCCAGTTCTGATCCCAGGAAACTTGGAGACCTGCTCCCGCCCGCCAGACCGGCGCAGCACCCCTGCGAAAAAGGGAGCATGCGCTAAGGCAGGGAGACCAGCCACGGTTCTTCCCGACGCGAATCGCTGCCTCCCCGAGCGAGACTCTCCCGGGTTCATCCTCCCCCGTCAGCCCCTTGGCTTCGGTGATCAGGGCAAGAAAGGCATCGTAATTCCAGGAAGCGCCACTTCCGCTCGTTCTGGCCCCAAAGCGAAAGAGGTTACGACGAAGTTCCAAAGGTTCGAGAGATTCGCTGGAAAAACGGAGACCCAGTTCCGCAGAGAGAGACAGCTTGTCTGCCAGGAACCAGGCAAAAGCGGCCCGGATATTTCCTCTTCCTCCCACCGCCTCTCCCGAATCCGTGGACCAGGCCCAGGGAAGGGTAATCTGCCAGGACTTGTCCTGAGAGATTGCGCGGGACAGACGAAAAGTCTCCCGGAAGCCGCTCCAGTCTTTCCCGTGATAGAACTCACTTCCCAGATCCAGCCGGGTCGTACTGTCAGAGCGAATGGGATAGGAAAGAAATGGATCTTCCGGCAGAAGATCCATTGCAAAAGTGGAAGTCGCAAGGAAAACAAAAAGCCCCGCAAGGAGCCGGGGCAGCTCAGGCATCAGGGACTTGTTCCAGAAGTTGCACTTCGCCCTGCTCAACGAAGTGAACCCGAATCGCGTGCCTCCCGCCGGGAAGATCCACCTTCTCCAGAACCTTCCCATAGTCGTTCCAGGAACGATGGTAGACCACGGTGCCAAGCTCGAAGACATTGCGGGCATCATACTCGATTGCATCTTCATCGGAGATGCTGTCGGGGCTGAAGTCCTCGTCGGTCTTTTCCTCTTCCTCATCCAGTTCCATGTGGGGAAGGATGCCCTGACATCGCGGGCATTGGAGCCAAGTGACCTCGCTCTCTTCGCCTTCTCCGACCACCTTCATTTCCAGGTAGTCCTTGCAGACAGAACAGTATTGAACGATCTGACCCAGGCTCTTCTTACTCACTTGTTCGGCAGTTCGAGCTTGCAACAAACATCCGCCTCATCAAAGGTCAGGAAACGCATGCCACAAACGGGGCAGCGATACTTGCCGTCAATCCGGCCCTCGCGCTCCGCCTTTGCGAGCAGGCGATGATACTTTACATACTTGGTATTGGAGTCCACATCACGTTCCAAGATCTCTGCTACATCCGAGTTGGAGTTGCGTTCGTCCATTTCTCTCACCCTTTCGAAATGATGAACACTGGAGGGGTTTTCTGTCGATTGAGCCTCTCAAGATCTTGTGTCTTGTCTCTACAGAAGCCAATCCAAAGCCCCATATGTGGTGCCACACTAGCGGATGAAAAAAGCAATGTCAAGAGTCTGTAAAAAGAGAATGTGCTTTAGAGGCTTTGTTTCAGGCTGAAACGGAGGACGACTCTCAGGGAAGCTGCAGGGACTGGATTTCCCAAGTGGAGATGCTTCGATTATCCTCTCCTTCGAACTCCCGACCTCCAAACTCCGATACCTTTCGAGAGTGAATGTCTTCGCGGTAGAAAAGCCAGCCAAGGGGAAGTGCATCACTCACCCACGCTTCGGCAGTCAGGTTCCAGTAGGTTCTCAAGACAACACTCTCGCCATCCTGGACATCCTCGCCCTCATCTTCCATGCGAAGACGACGACAGGGGATGCTTCTGCCGGCCAGTGAAAGAAGGGTGTCGCCGATGAACTCGCCCTCTTCCCCGATTCGAAGTTCCATCATTTCCAGTTGGTCCAGAAAAAAAAGTTCCTCCTCAAGAAGGCCGCGTCGCTTATCTCCTTCCCCGATTTCTGCAGAGAGGATTCTCTCCCGCGCGAAATGAAACTCGTCGCCCGCCGCCCAGTAAAGGATGCGGTAATCCCGGTCATCATTCCCCCGGCGGATAGTAAGAAGAAGCGAGTCCACACCAACGGACTCCTGCACCGCAATGCTGAGGGTCTCTTCGCTCAAGTGACCTTCCGAGAGTTGAGCCACCTTCCACTGCACAGAAAAACCGGGCCGGAGGAAGTTCTCCCCCCGACCCGGGTTTGTCATCATGAGGATTGCAAGGGCGGCAAGAAAGACTCTCATCGCCTAGTGAGCAATCCTTTCCCAATAGCTCTGATACTCGAAGTCCGGGCTATTCTCCTGGTCGTGGCAGGCCGCACAGGTTTCGCGAGCCTCACTCAACTGACCCTGCCCACGGCTGTGCAGGGTGCCGAAGCCGTGACAGGCTTCGCACTGAACATGCTGAAGCATCTCCCGGTTCTCGCTGTTGATCCCGTAACCACCGGACACGCCCCAGCCCGTCACATGGCATCCGATACAGTTGGGGTTGTTTTCTTCTAAGGCCTCATCAAGAGAGGTCATGGCATGGGCATGACCCGATGCCTCGAAAACCTCAAACTCCCGGATGTGACAGCGTTTGCACATTTCCGTTCCAAGATAGGCTCCATCGACCTCACTGGAACTGAAATCCTGGGCCAGCTCCTGGACCAGACGATCACGCTTGCGTCGTTCCTCAGAAGCCGTCATGAACTCATCAACCATGGCCTGAAGAACGGGGTCTTCGGGGTAGTGCTTGTCCAGTTCGTGGATCTTGAAGGGCGAGTACTCCAGCGAGCCATCATCCAGGCGCGTGAGAGACAGTTCCCCGAGATCCTTGCCCCGGTTGGCGGCCGTATAAATGCGAGTACCGCTGTCGGCTTCCGCAGGAAGGCGCTGGCTACTGCCGGCATTGCCGTAGAAAGCCACATCCACTCCGGGAACTGCCTCACACTTCTCCAGGGTCTGGTCGCGCTTGCCTCCATAGAGCAAGACCACCATGGTGCAAGCCTGTTCTTCCTTCAGCTTGCGAACCCCCTCTTCCACTGCCGCAAGAGGATCGACAAACTGATAACCCTCGGGCATGAAGAAGGTCCGCCCCCCTTCGGAGTCGGTTACGGCAATAACGCCCAGCTTTTCCTCTTCCATCTCGAAAACCCTGGTTCCCGGGAAAACGGTCTTCCCTTCGGGATCCCGAAGGTTCGCGCAAAGGAAGGGGATGCTCTGTCTTTCACCGATAGCATAGAGGGAGTCGATCCCGGCCCGCAGATCCACTGGCTGAATCGCCACGGCATCAAGCGCCAGGTCGCCCATCATGTTGAGGAAGTAATATGACTGCCTAAGCCACTCCCTCTTGCTCTTGTCACTAAAATTGTCACCGCCGCTGAAGACGAAGACATGGGGCTTCTCGATCCGGGTCTTTTCCATAAGGGCCGCCCTCCGGGCGATCCCGCCTTTTTGCTTGGTTTTTCACCCACACTCCGTGAGTTCGCCGATGGCGCGGGTTTCATAAAGCAGCGTCACCGGCTCCCCGGCGGCTGCTGAGAGCGCGCCGAGGACGGTGAAGGCTAGAACAAGTTTCCCGACCCGAGAGCCCGGGTACAACTGGAAAGGCATAAAAAGCGGTTCCTCCTAGTAGCGATCCTTGAAGGATTTGCCAGCGGAAAAGGCGGGGACCCGGGTCGCATCGATCTGGATCGCCTCACCCGTGCGAGGGTTTCTGCCCGTGCGGGCCTTGCGGTCGCGGACCTCGAAGGTGCCGAATCCGGTGATCTGGACTTTCTCTCCCGTTTCCAGAGCATTGGCGATGATGCCACCACGGGGCTCCGTGGAGAAGAGAGCCTCAATGACGCCCTTGGCATCCTTGGAGCTCAGGCCACACTCTTCGGAGAGTTTCGCAATCAGATCCGACTTGTTCATGGATTTCCTCCTGATTCTGAATCATGCAAACAGTTTTCCGGGGAGATCAGTAAGCGCCCAGGCCTCCGCCCACGCTACGGTCACCGAACTCCGTTTTCACTTCGGGATGCTCCCGAAGGTGAATGATGAAGTAATACTGTGCTTTCCCTGAATAAATCAAGCGTGAGAATTGCGCACGCCAGCAATGGAGGTCGCGGAAAACCTCCAGTCTCTGGGAACTGAAGCGGCCTTCCGCCAGGCGGAGATCGCCATTCCAGGAAAGGCCCCATTTCTCACTCAGCTGAAACTCACTGGAAAGACGCAAGTTAGGGGTCATTTCACCGGAAGATGTGCGACTCATGCTGAAATTGCTTCTCAGGCTGAGGTCTCCCGGCTCGCCTCTTCGATCGTCCTGGGGCCGCCCGAAAATTCCCGAAAAAGATCCGGGGGTTCCGCCACTTTGCCCTTTTGCAGTGCCATTTTCTTCTCCACCGGGTTCCGTATCCTCGCGGGACAGGAAGGAACCGAAGGCGACTTTCATGGTCTTGGTCACCGAACCACTGTAGCTGGAGTTCCCCATTTCTCCCGAGTTGGGGTCATAGCTATGGCGGGCACTGAGGTTGATTCCCCAGCCCGGTTTCAGGCGAAGATTGCTGGACACGGTGTTCCAGGTGTCCGAAAGCGGATCATAACCGGAGGAAAGCCCCCAGGTCAGCACTCCATTATAACGCTTGGGATCCTCGCCCTCTCCCCACTTCAGATCAATGCTGTTGTCGAGGGAAAAGGAGTAGCTGGGAACATTCCGGTCATTGCCCCTCACCGAGGCCGAGGGACTGATGGTATGCCGAATCGTCCTGAGCGAACCAAGATTGGGATTGAAAACCCCATAGCCCTTTGTGGAGGCCGACAGGGAAAAGGTCGCCGCATCTTCCCAGACCCAGCCTTCTGGCTCCTCGGAGGGAGTGAAGGTGCCGGCCCCGCTGTCACCGGCAGGGCTTCCCGGGCTTCCCTCTTCCTCCGGATCAAAAGGCGTGAAAATCTCTTCATCCTTCAGGGCATTACTGATCCGTTTTCCGCTGTAGGACAATCCGACACTCGGGCGAAGGCTGAGAAAACCAAGCTGAAAAGAACGACCGAGGCTGGTGGAAAAGGGAAGGGTCTCCGTGCTTTCGGTTCGGTTCTCGTAGATCTTGTCGCTCTTGCTGTACTTGATGCTCGGCAGTTTCCAACTCATCTCCAGAGGAAGAGGAATCGTAAGGCCGAAGCTGTAGGAGATCGGCAGTTTCCGCTCTTCCAATAGAGGATCATCGCCGCTGGCGTCCAGATGACGCGTCCAGGTCATTCCCGAGCTGAAAGGGTTGCCGAAAATCTTGCTGGAGAAATTGAGGGAAGAGGTCACGCGCTGGTTGATGGCCTCCTCAATTCCCACATGGTCGATTTCCCGGACGGAAGAAGAACTCGCATAGTCCGCATGCAGACGGATCTTCGTGTTCTTGCCGATGCTCTGATTATAGTCGCCCTTGAGTCCCCAGGATTTCGTCTCCTGATCCCCGAGCCCTTTGCGGTAGTCGTAGCGAAGGTTGGAATTGACGCTCCCGCCCCAGAGGTTCCGGTTGGAGTAACGCCAGGTCGTGGATCCAAGAAGAGAGTGACCCTCGATGAAGTCTCCGCGGAAAAGCAGATCCTGGTAGTCGCTGGTCGCCCAGTAGTAGCCGAGGTTTCTGATGAAGCGCTGGCTTTCCGAGTTCAGCCCGAATTCAAAGTTGGGCATCAGCACACCGGAACGCCGCCCCTTTGTCGTGTCGATGAAAAAGGCGGGAAGGTAGAAGATGGGGACGCGCCCGATCTTCAGGACAACGGGAGCGGCGAAAACCTTCCGATCCTCGACACGAACTCTGGCCATGTGAAAACCGCAGTGGGGGTGGCCCTGGTCGCAGGTCGTGTAGACTCCATCCTCCACATTGATTTCCTGCTCGCCCACTTTCTTCATCCGGGGACCGGAAAAGAAGCCCGTGTCCATTCCGGTGCGCCCGTCACGGACAAAGCCCTCCTTGCTTTCCAGATCGTAGTCCATGCGCTGGCCTTGCAACTCCTGCTCTCCGTCCCGGAAGAGAGGCTGACCTATGGCGCGCACCCAGCGTCCCTCTCTCATGCGGATGGAATCGGCTTCCAGGTGGAAGGCCTCATCGACCGAAGCAGGAGCCCCGACCAGCAAGACCTCTTCCTCGGGAACCTGGAAATAGATTTCCTCTCCCGTGTAGGCCATGGCAGAGGACTGCTCCTGAAAGGAGAAGGACTGCTTGGTGTAGTGTTCCTCCCAGTTCTCCAGGGAGCGATTCTCTCCCCGCGCCTCGCCGAAAACCTCCACCCTCTCCAGTTCCTCTTCGTCGAACTGGAGAACCAGGGAATCCCCGAAGGTCTCGTTCATCTGGGCCGCCTCGCCCGCCTTGCGCTCGGGCAGATAGAGGCTGTGCGCGGAGCCGCTCACGAAAACGCTTTTCAGCTTCTTCTCCTCGAAGAAGATCTCGAAGTGGTCGCCGCTGATGCGATCGCCGGGCACTCCATAAAAAAGAGAGTCGGCCTTGTCTTCGCGATAGACGGCCTGTCCCTCTGCGTCGAGGAAGACCGGCTCCTTCTTTTCAAAGAACACCTGGATACTGTCGGCAGCGAGAGAGCTGTCGTCCCAGTCCAGTTCTGAGTTTCCATAGAGAAAGAGCTGCTTGCCCGACTGGAAAAAGAGCGCCGAGTCTCCCCGGGCCGACAGGTCATCGCTCTCATGATGAACTTCGCCGACAGCGAGCATCAGTTCCGATTTGCGAAACTGACGCATCTCGCGGGCCGTGGTTCGGGAACTGTCCGATTCCTCTATCTGATAGAGGACCGGGAAGTTGTCCATGATGGCGATCTCCTGGTCGAGATCGAAGATGCCGTGGCTTCCCTCCACGCGGCTGTCCGACTCTTCGTCAATCAGGACCACATTGCCAAAGGCTTCTGCATAGCCCCGCTTTCGGGAATAGAAGACCGAGTCTGCGAGAACGGTGGCGCCTTCATGCAGGATCCGGACATTGCCCTGAAGAATGCTCCGGTTTGTCTTGCGAAACCAGGTGGCATGGTCGCAGAAGATCCTCGCCTCGCCGTCCTGAATCTCGACATTGTCTTCCATCACGGCCGTGCGAGTCTTCGAATCGTACTGGCCTTCATCTCCGGTGATCGTCGAACCCCGGTCGTCGATAAAGACCTCGCCGTAAAGCTCGATGATGTGGCTGTCGTCCTCCTTTCCCCGCAACTCCACGCCCCGAAGGCTGGTGATCAGGAGCGAGTCGGACTGAAGGTGAAGGCTGTCGATCTCCGAGACTCTCGGATCTCCCTTGTCGATCATGCGGCTGTGACTGCCCCGAATCTCGTAGATTTCCCGATGGAAGTCGTCTTCTGCGACCTCCCGGTCACTGCCCAGGCTGGGCGAAAGATCCGCGGGCATCGCCGGGCGCTGACGATTTCGGAGGCTGTCGCTCTCGGCAAGGGTTTCAAGACTGTCACTCGCTGCAAGCTTCTCCTGAAACTTCTCCTCTGCAGACCGGTCACGGCTTGCCGGGGGCTTCGGGCTGCTGGAGGTTTCCAGTTTCTTTTCCTGCGTGCAGGCCAGAAGCAGAATCAAAAGGAGAAAAACGCCACGGCGCATGATCAGGACTCCCGGCAGAGAAGCGCAGCGCCGAGGGCGGCGCCATCGTCTCCCAGCTTGCGCAAGAGCAGGCGATGGTGTTGCTGGGCTGAAGACATGAGGCGTCTTTTGGCTTCGGATTTTGCCGGATCCAGAATCCAGCGACCCGCCCGGGAAACGCCACCGGCGATGACGATCACTTCCGGGTCGAAGATATTGACATAGTTGGCCAGGGCCACTCCGAGTGAGCGACCTGCGTCGGCAAGAAGGGAAACCGCCAGGCGGTTCCCTTTTTTTGCCGCATCCACGAGGAGCCGTGGGGAAGGATGCCGGCCGGCCAGGTGTTTCTCCAAAGCCAGGGATCCCCTTCTCCCCGTTTCCAGAGCGGCCCGGCAGGACTCCTCCATCGCGCGGGCACCCGCATAAGCCTCCAGACAACCCCGGTTCCCGCAGGCGCAGGGGCGGCCCGCGAGGTCGATCGTCATGTGTCCGAGTTCCGCGCCCATGGCCCTGCTTCCGCGATAGAGTTTGCCATCGAGAACCAGCCCGCCGCCGATCCCGGTTCCCAGTGCAAGGCAGAGCATGTTGCGACTACCCTGGCCTGCTCCCAGCTTCCACTCGGCCCAAGCCAGCGCATTGACATCGTTCTCCACGAGAACCGGACAGTCCAGGAGACCGGACAGCTTCCGGTAGTCCAGGCCTTCCCAGTGTCGAAGATTGGGAGAATCGACAAGTCTGCCATTTTGGAGAATACCCGCGCTGGCGATTCCCAGTTCCCGGAGCCGGTGTCTTCCCTGAAGCTTGTGAATCCGTGTAGCCAGAGCAGGCAGGATTTCAGTCGGGCGGTCGCCAAGAGCGGCGGTCTTCCAGCGGGCGCGACCCAGGGGGCGAGCTCTTGCGTCCAGCATCACTGCCTTGACATTGCTTCCGCCAATATCGATGCCCAGGCTCAGCGATGCCATGCGAGCTTTCCTCCAGTGGTCAAACGAGGATTTCCTCGCTCTCCGCGTCAAAGAACAGGGCTTTGCTCATGTCGAGTACCAGGGGAAGCGATTCGCCCACCTTTGCCGTCTGCCGGGGATCAACACGGGCGACAAGTTCCGAAGACTCGGCCTTCGCATAGAGGAAGATCTCATTGCCCATGGGCTCGATCACATCCACTTCGGTTTCGATGGACGCAGATTCGGGAATCTCGGGAAGGTAGTCGGGGGCATAGATATCCTCGGGACGAATGCCCAGAATGACCTCCTTGCCGAGTTTCGATTTCAGGGAAGACAGGTTCTCGCCCTTTAGCGGGAAGCGACCCGACGCGGACTCGAAAACCAGTTCCTTGTCGCCCCCGACGCGACCGGAAATAAAGTTCATGGCCGGCGAGCCGATGAATCCCGCCACGAAACGGTTGACGGGATTCTTGTACAGTTTCAGGGGCGTGTCGACCTGGTGGATATCGCCGTCCTTCATCACGGTGATGCGATCTCCCATGGTCATGGCTTCCACCTGGTCGTGCGTGACATAGATCATGGTGGCCTGGAGTCGCTGGTGCAGGCGACTGATCTCGGCGCGCATCTGCACGCGAAGCTTTGCGTCCAGGTTGCTGAGAGGTTCGTCAAAGAGGAAGACGGAGGGCTTTCTCACGATGGCCCTGCCAACGGCCACTCTCTGTCGCTGACCACCGGACAGTTGCTTCGGCTTGCGGCCCAGCAGTTCCTCGATGCCGAGAATGTCGGCGGCTTCTTCGACCCTGCGGGCGATCTCTTCCTTCGACAGCTTCCGCAACTTCAGGGCAAAGCCCATGTTGTCGAAAACGGTCATGTGCGGATAGAGCGCGTAGTTCTGGAAGACCATGGAAATATCGCGGTCCTTGGGAAGGACATCGTTGACCAGGCGATCACCGATCCATACCTCGCCACGGGTGATTTCCTCCAGCCCGGCCACCATCCTCAGGGTCGTTGACTTCCCGCAGCCGGAAGGCCCGACAAGAACCATGAACTCCTTGTCCTGGATTTCAATGTTCGCATCCCGGACTGCGACAACTTCCTTGTCGAAAATCTTCCACACATTCTTCAGGCTAACTTTCGCCATTCCTCGTCCTCTCTTGCAGGTTCCCGCTAACAGGATAGCCACTACCGTTTCAAGATGCTACTTCGAAGCCTTCTGGATTTCCCGCATTTCCTCAAGTCTGCGATCCACGAGATCATTGACCGAGCCGGGAGTCCAGCTTCCGTTTTTCCTCTGTCGGCCCGCGGGGAATCCCGTCAGGATCTCCATGCCCTCGTCCACCGTGCGGATGGACCAGACATGGAACTCGCCCTTTCTGGCGGCCTCCACCACTTCCTTGGAGAGCATGAGACGGTCCGCATTGCTGGCGGGAATGATGACCCCCTGCTCTCCGCTCAGACCTCGATCGCGACAGACCTTGAAGAAGCCTTCGATCTTCTCGTTCACTCCCCCGATGGCCTGCACTTGCCCAAACTGGTTCAGGGATCCGGTGACGGCAATGGACTGTTTCACCGGGACGCCGGACAAGGCGGAGAGAAGGGAAAACGCTTCGGTCACCGTCGCGCTGTCTCCATCGACATTGGCGTAGTTTTGCTCACAGGAGATGGAGGCATCCAGGCAAAGGGGTCGCTGTCCCGCGAAACGATGTCGCAGGAAGCCTTCCAGAATCAGGTGGCCCTTGTCGAAGGAGGAGCCGCTGAGTTCGGCCTCTCTTTCAATGCTCACAAGATCGCCCTCACCGGGAGAAACTGCTGCGGTCATGCGCATGGGCTGGCCGAAATGGTAGTCCCACTGCTCGAGGACGAAGAGACCGTTCACCTGGCCCACGGCTACTCCCCGGGTATCCAGAAGAATGGATCCCTCAATGAAGGCATTGTGCAGATGCTGTTCAGCGGCACCCAGCCTGCGTGAGCGTTCTTTCAGGGTGCGGTCGATGTGCTCCACCCCGACACTTGCCGCCCGCATCTTGCGTGCGAAGTAATCCGACTCGATCAGAATTTCCACAAGCTTGCTGAAACGGGTAGAGAGTCTCCCTCTCCGACTCGCAAGCCTGGCTCCATACTCAACGATGGCTGCATTGGCTCCGGGAGTCAGGGGCAGCAAGCCGTCCTTTCTCTGCACCTTCCGCAGAAAGGAAACATAGCGGCGAAGGTTCCCTCGCGTACGCGGCATGTCGGTTTCGAAATCCGCCTTGATGCGGAACACTCGCTGAAGATCCGGGTCGCCGTGGAGGAGCATGTTGTAGAGTTCGCTGTCGCCGACGAGAATGACCTTCACATCGAGATCAATGGGCTCGGGCTTGAGCCCACCGACGGGCGCCTGGTTGCGGGGATCAAAGGCCATGATCTCTAGCTTCTCGTTTCTCAGCACGCGCTTGAGCATGGGCCAGACGGCCTGCTCGTCCAGAAGGTCGCGGGCCATGATCACCAGCGTCCCTCCCTGGGCTCGTGCGAGACTCCCCGCCTTGATCTGGCGATAGTCATAGAATGCGAAGCCACCGGGCAGGGTCTTTCGCTCGATGTTTCCAAAAAGATTCTGGAAGGTCGGGGAAGACTCGATGATCACAGGTGCTTTGTCCTTGCGGGCATTGTCGATGAGCAGGTTCACGGTGTAACGGAAGAAGGGCTCTGCCGGCGTCTCTTCGTCTTCCGACGGAATCCATTCCTCTTCGAGAAGGCCTTCTTCCACCTGCTCGAGCCACTCTCGCACTTCTGTCGTGTCGAAGCGGCTCTGTAAGATTTCAATGCCATCACGGATCAGGGGAAGAACGACACTCTGCTGCAGGCGTCCCATCTCCCTGCGCAACTCCTCCTCAAGGCGGGAGTTCGAGCGCATGACGGACTTCAGCTCGTCGGAGAGTTTTTCGTAATTCTGAACCAGAACCAGATGATCGTCCTCGCTGAGAGTGCCGCTTTGAACAAGGGCTCCCAGTTCGGTAATTTCCAGTTCCTCGTCTTCGGCAATGACCACCAGTTCGGGGCGGCTGTAGGAGCCGGTCTGCATCTCGACCAGGGCGAAGCCGTTCTGCCGGGCGTGTTCGGAAAAGTCGCGGGCGTTTTTCTCCTGCATCTGCCGGAAGCTTCTTTCCAGGCGGCTCAGGCGCTTCTGATAACTCTCGCTACGATAGAGATAGGGAACATGGCGGCGCAGGCTGGCGATCATGTGCGCCATGCGACGCTGGAAGTCGCGACCCTGTCCTGCGGGGAAGTGCAGCAGCTTCGGCGAATCTGCATCCTCGAAATTGAAGACATAGCAGATGTCTTCCAGATCGGGAATGTGTCCGTTCGGTTCTTCAAGAACCCGGCGGATGGTCGTCGTGCGGCCCGTGCCCTCGGTTCCGGTTACGAAGATGTGATAGCCTTGGCGGCGAATGGAAAGACCCATGCGGAGCGAGTCGAGGGCGCGCTCCTGCCCGATGATTTCCAGGGACGGTTTTTTCTCGCTGCTGCTGTCCAGCGGCAGGGACTTGGGGTCGCAGGTCCAGCGCAACTTGTCGACGGACAGACGCCGACGCTGGGAGGATTGTTCCATCGTGCCTCCGGGGTATTGATTCAGACAATCAGCCGGAGTCTAGAACTTGTGCGAGGGGAATGCCAGAGGTTTTGAGGGAAGAGAAGAAGCAGGAAATATTCGCGACTACTTGTCACTCTTCAGTTGCTGAAGCAGTTTCTGTCCTCGATGAGAGATGATATCATCGAGTCTCTTGGCCATGGAGGAATCCACTTCGTCGGTCATCTCCTGGACGGTCGGCAGTGCGTCCAGCACACGATGGCTTGCGTCGAATAGACGGTCGCGAAGTCCGGGCCAGGCAAGTCCGGTTTCTTTCGCCATCTTTCGCCAATGTCCCCCATTGATTTCATCGAGCGACCCGCAGCCACCGATCTTCATGGCCATGTTCCTTGTCAGCTCAGGCCATGCCATGGTGCATACGAGATCATAGAATGGAGTCAAACTCCGCTCTCCCGCCTGATAGAGCAGTGAGTAGTTCTTGGCATGAGCGTCTCCATTTCCAATAAGTACATTGAAAATGAGTCCATCGACGAAGGCGCTAAGATCGATGACGGGCACGGTAGACCATTCTCTCAGCAAAGCCATGCATTGCCGGAGATGGGGCCCACCTTCTTCTTGATACTTGCGCTCCGGCGGGAAGCCCAGTGCCTGGCAGAAATCTTCCTGATGAATGCGGGTGACGATTCCATTGGAATCGATCTTGCGGTCGAAACGCTCGACCAGCAGAGAGGGTTTGTCACCGAAGCGCAGACAACGGACTCTGGGCGACTTCATCCCGATGGCACGCGCCAGACTCATACAGAAGAACTCATTGGCGGCAAGCCCGGGGAACCGCTCCGGCTCCGGTTTCAGGATGTGCGTACTCGGTGTACCGCCAAGGGGAAGGTGGATGCCAGATTCAGTGACGACAACCGGCAACTTGTCCTGAGCACCAGCCAGGGATAAACGGATTCCATCCTTGCCGGCCATGAGAGGACGGCGAGGAAGTTCGGTGATGATCTCCTGAAGTTCCCAATCGTCAAGATCCCGCAGGTGTGGTTCTTCAGAATGCCCGGGAATCCCCTCCTCGGGAAACAGGCTGACGGCCCCGGCACATTCCCCCCCGATGGATTCCAGCATTGCGAAGTCATTGCTTTCGCTGATGCCAAGAAGAGCCGCCAACTGCTTACGAGGGTTCTCCTCTGGCAAGATCCCGGCGAAAAAGGAACGCACTGGTATTCCCCGAAAAGTCTCCCCCTGAATGGGAAGCGAACGGGAGAGCGGAACCGCGTCCTTCTGATCGAGCCATTCCCGGGCGTAACGAAACTGAAGCAACCCGCTATCGTCTTGCTCGAGAACGCCCACCTTTTCGGTGTCCCAGTATACGATCAGGCGTTTCAATCTCGCTCGTTTCTCGTGTCGATGGAAATGGCATCCAAGTCCACTTTCAGGCCCAGTGCCTGGATCACGAGCAGGATCTTGCCAATCTGGCAGGTCTGCTTGCCCTTCTCCAGATCGACGATGAAACGCAAACCGGTCCCACAGATCATCGCCAGGTCCTTCTGCGTGACCCCGAGATCCTTGCGCCGACTTCGGATTGTCGCGCCCAGTTGTTCTACCGTTTGAATGTTCATGTTACCGATCGGGAATATAACACCGAATTGAGCCTTCGGTCAAGGGTTTTTTACCGATCGGGAATGCACTGGCTCTCGGCTGACGTGTGCAGAGTGGCTGTCGGGCGATTGCCATTGCTGTTCAATCTGAATGATCCGTTCCTCGGTGAATCGACTGCAGGGGCATCCTGGATCCTCCTGCGCTTCAGAATTGCAGGAGGATCCACAATCCGGTGGGTCAACTTGTAAGGGGAGGGTCACTTACCCTTGTCTTTCCAGGCCTTGTCGGCAATGGCGTGGATTTCCTCGAAGTCCAGGAGGCCCTCACTATTTACCGAATGAAATCTCTCGATGTCGAAGAAGCTCACCTCCAGAGTCCAGTTGTAGATCATCAAATGAACCGCCGCTTCCTTTGCGCTGACCCCCCGTTTGGGTGCCGCAGCACATAGCTTCCAACCCTCGTCCTCTTCCCAGGAACGCAGAAGCCACCAGTTGCGCCGGGACTGGAGGTAATAATCCGCGGAACGCTCGCTCCAGGGAGAAAAATACCAGTCCACCGTACAGAGAAACTCGCATTTGTTGGGGCCCCGCTTGGGCATCAGGGATTTTGGAGGCTCGAGAGCGGGATTGAAAAGGGGAGGGCGAGGAGGAAGCGTCATCTGTTCCACTTCGGTCATACGACTCCTTTCGGCAGGCCTGTCAGACCGGCCGGGGGGAAAGAAATGAAGATGGGTGAGAAAATCGGGAGTGGAGGACATCGTTCCATCCCGGAACACGATTTATTGATACTCCTGGAACTAATATCGGTTCCCGCAATTCAACACTTGCAAGAAGAAACGAAGCGGTGTATATTTCGTTCAGCATCAAGAGTGAGCTGTAGCTCCACCAACCTGCCTTCCCGGGCAAGGTGGTTCCCTCCGAAAGGAGGAGATGTGGCCAACCCGGCAAACAAACGGGAGGCCCTTCGGGCTGTCAGCTTCCTTGTGCGGAAACCCGCCAAAGGAGGCTTTTTTATGTCGTCAAATATCGTCTCGCGCCTTCACTCGAAGGAACGGAGACCCTCCCTCGAAGACCTCGGTGCCTTTGGCTTCAAGCAGGATGAAGAAATCATCCTGGCCGCGCTGGTCACGGAGGATCCCCTTCTTCTCATCGGCAATAGCGGCACGGGAAAAACATTCCTGCTGAACAGCATCTCGGAGGCGATGGGGCTTGAACACCGCCATTACAATGCAAGCCTGATTGCCTTCGATGATCTCGTCGGATTCCCCTATCCCGACGAAGCGAAGGAGAATGTCCGCTTCATGGAGACTCCGGCCACCATCTGGGGCTCCGAATCGGTTCTCGTGGACGAGATCAGTCGCTGCAAACCCGAACACCAGAACCGTCTGTTTTCTCTGGTTCACGAGAGAAAGGTGCAGGGGATCTCCCTCGACACGCTGAAGTACCGCTGGGCTGCCATGAACCCTGTTTCAGGATCCACGGAGGATTATCTGGGATCCGAGGCTCTGGACCCCGCACTTGCAGACCGCTTTGCGGTGCTCCTTGAGGTCAAGGACTGGTCACAACTGGACCGGGAGGATCAAAGAAAGATCGCCAAACCAGGGAGCGAGGGGGTTGTCGCCAATGACGGAGGAGTGATCTCCCAGTGGGTTCGCCACTGGCGGAGGGAGTTTGAGATGCTTCTCAAGAACCCCCACCCCTGGGCGCAGGACTATGCCTGCAGTCTGGCTGATGCACTCGACGATGTAGAAGTCCGTATTTCTCCGCGCCGTGTTCGCATGCTGAGCCGAACTCTACTTGCCTGCAGAATTGTCTCCGGACGGGAAATGGACCGGGACTTTCTCTACCGGATTGTCACGGCCAGCATCCCCCAGAAAGCATGGGGCGATGCGCCGGAGGAGTATAAGATTCGCTCCGCGGCTGCCATCGCATGGAACACCGTTTTCGACAACCCTGCCAAGCGCTGGCTTCAGACATTCCTCCTTGAGAAGGATCTTGCCGCCAAGGCCTTTCTTCTTTGTGAGTCCACGGAGGATCCGGACACGGGAACCCTGGCCATCGAACAGTTGATTTCCGATGAGAGTCGCCTTCGCTCCACTACCTTTGCTTTCGCCACATTCCCCGCAGCCCTGGAAGGTCTCCTTCCCATCGGTGCCGAGGGAGTCAATGACCTTGCGAAGATTGCGAAAGAGGTCATCAACATCAGTGGCAAGATCTCCTGGAAGGAACACAACGAGAACGACACCGAGGATCACCCGGACATCCCCAAAATCCGAAAAGCCCTGAGAGGATTGAAAGGCAGCACGAAAGCACTGTCCCGTCAGTTGCTGTGCTGGAGCCTGACAGAAGGACTCCTCCCCGAGGATCCTGAGGAGATCCTCCGGGACTTTCATCGTTGCCTGAAGGTCTATTCAAGTCTGGAAAAGAAATCGCCCTCCGAACCCGAAGACCTCTTCTACGATTGGAAAAGCGCATGAGAAAGATCAATAGAGAAATCAACAGGAACAGGCCTCACTCATCTCGCGCTTTTGTCGGGTCTCGATACAAGTGCAGCAGGAAGGTCCAATGCTCCATTCTCGGGGCAAAGGACAAGAAGGCTCCCCTGCCTCTGGTGTTCTCTGCGGCGCTGCCCAAGGTGCTTCTTGTCAATCCCGTCGAGGCTGTTGAGGATCTCTGCCGTCGCCTGGCCCCCGGGGGAGAAAGGGAGATCCGCATGATGCTGGATCTTCCTTCCGGGCCGAGGCTTGTCGAGGAATCCCCCCTGAGCAGGGAGCTCTCCGAGTGCACGGACCCCTGGGAGGTTCTTCTCCACGCTTTCGTCCTGGGGCTCTCCGGAGAGAACATCTATGACCCGAAGCGTCCGCTGATCTGGACTCAAAGAAGCCTCCGCCGACAGGTCCACCTCTACGCGGGAGACAGGTTTTACAAATGAACGAAAAGCTGTTCCGAAGCATCTATAGGGAACTGATCGACGAGAATCCTGTCGCCATGCGAGCGGTATTGAAGATATTGAAAGTCGAGTTCACGGATCAGGTTCCTTCGCTCTCGGTCACCTGTGAGAAACCGTCCCGCCTCCGGGTCAACCTGGACTTCCTCCGGGAGAACTGCCGGACGGAGGCTCATGTCAAAGCGGTGCTGATCCATGAGTTTCTGCATGTTCTTCTTCGCCACACAGAGACCTATGACTCGGTGACCCCTGCCCTGCACCTGGCTACTGACTCCGTGATCAATGCCATCATTCACCGGAAGTTCGGCGAAGAGTACAGTTCCCTCTTCAGCAGCTTCTATGCGGATGTTCCCGGCTATCATCGTCTCCTCAGGCCGATGACGACAGAGGAGGAGCCTCCTTATGAAAAAGTGACCTGCTTTGCTCAGGCGATGGCACTGTCTCACAAGCTGAAACAGCTCTCCGAGGAGGAAAAGAAGGAACGCAGTCTGAAGAACATCTGGCAATCCCTCTACGAGGGCAGGCTGATGGTAGAAGACATCCGGGGTCTCGCGGAAGATCTTCAGCTTCCAGGATATGATGTCTTCCTGATTGGTAACCACGAGGAATTGGGAAAAGGAGCACTTGAGGAAAACGAAGCCGGACCGGATGTCAGTCCGGCAGAAAACGGGGAAGACGCACTGAAAGAAGCACTGGGGCGGGTTCTCGAAACCATGGATCAGAAGTGCCTCTGGAAGGATGGGCGTGGCTCGGGAGGGCCCCTGAAAGGCATCAAGGTCAGAAAGTGGGAAACTTCTCTCTGGAAAGAAGAGACCCTGGAGATTCTGAAAAGTCTTCTGGTTCATGGACGAGGACTGGGGAGGAAAAGTGAAGAGGATGTTACCGGCTACCTGCTCCCCTACTGCTCCGAAAGTGACCGAAGGGCAGCACTTCGAAGCCTCTGGAGCACTTTCCTCCCTGTCGCCCGCTGGGAAGGGGTGCAGACGGTCAGCTCAAATGCTGCGCAGGTATATCTGGATGTGAGCGGATCCATGGAAGGAGAGCTGGAGGCCATTGTCTGCCTCCTCAGTCGCTTGTCGCAGTGGATCCGCAAACCCCTTCTGGCTTTCAGCACCACTGTGAGCCGCGCAAAAATCCACAGGGGAGAGCTTCAGACAGACTCCACAGGGGGAACCAGCATCAACTGCGTCCTCGAACACATCGCAAAAACACGCCCCCGGGCAGCCCTCATCGTCACGGATGGCGAAGTCGAGGAACCCGACCCGCAACTATTGGAGAAACTGTCCGGGGTGCGGCTTCATGCGATCATCACATCCGGGGGAAGTTCGCTCATACTGAGTGAGGCCGGGATTGAGACAAGCTACCTCGGCCCGTCGACAAGCCAACAAGGAGGCTGATCATGAACGAGAAACTGGTGAAACTGGGTTCCTTTGCACTGGACGGCTGGAACTGGTCTCCGGAGGAGTATGAGAGGGGCGAGGGATGGCAGATCTGGGAGATTCTCAGGGCGCGTAGTAAGATCTCCCGCCTTGAGCGGGACAAGAAGGGAGTTCCCGTGGATTACCGGCAGGGATTCCACGCCTTCATGGCTCGCATGGATGAACAGGGCTTTCCTGATTTTCTGGAGTGTGATCCTGAAGAATTCGTGGAAAGGCTCCCCGGTGTCCAGCAGTACAAGCACTACAACGAGCTCTGCTGTCCCGCGGAGAAGATATCGGCTCTTTCGAAGAAACTGTCCGCGATGTTCTGTGCCATCGATGAATATGAAAAGGCAAGCGGGATGGAGGATCTGGAAGGAGTGGAGATTGCCTTTAGCTGTGGAAGCGAGGGTCAGTTTGATGTCCTGTGTGATTTCCCGGAGTTTCATAAGGTAGGCGCGCTACTGCAAAACCTGCATGTGAGGGCCTTTGAGATAAAGGAAGACGATCCCCACGATGAAGAGGAAAGACCCCTGAGCGATGAGGAGTGGGATGAATTGCCCAGGCGATTCAGGGAGGCCGGGATTGGGCTGGAACTGGATGACAGCAGCATCAGCACCATGGAACACAGCTTTCTGGACAACATGCCCGGACTCTATGAAGAGTGCGACGGCGATGTGTGGGGCGCAAGCAAGACCTACTTTGTGAGGAAGAAACACCTGGAGAAGGCAAGGGAGTACGCCAGGGACTATCTGGAGAAGGCGAGGAGGGTGGTGGAGGAGACGCTGTATGGAAATGGTGATTTAACGCGAAAGGAAGCCAAATGACTGGATTTGATTTGGAAAATACCTCAGAAGTTAGCTTGGAAAACTCAGATTACTTCGTCAGCGGAGACCTCTTTGAGGGTCAATGTATCGAATTCCTCTGCCCCTCTGAGCAGTGGGGAAGCCTCGGTGGAAGGGAGAATGCTGCTACCATCGGTGATAGGAAAATGTTCTCAGGGCTTGCAAGAGTCCTCGAAGATCTCGGAATCCCCAATTCTGACTTGCCCACAATTCAGCGCCTCTTGGCTAGAGAACAGTGCGCTTGCTTACTTGAAGATTGGGAATCGTTCTATATGTCCGGGCAGGAGGAGGAACTGGTGACAACACTCCTTCAGATTGCAAGCCTTGACCGGCATTGGGATGAAGATCGCAGGATCTTCGCCTAAGGTGAGCTAGTTTCGGAGACACATAGAGGCTAGGGTGCAGTTGTGGTTCCATGCCGATAAGCGAGACAGGGGTTCTAGCGATACTTAGAATGCCCCTTTTGTGAGCATTTCATGGCCACCCGCGCGAGAAGATCTGGTGAGTGCTCACTTGCAATGCTCTAAGGCCACTCTTACCAGTGCCTCAATGTCCTTCATCTCACGATCTCCGTACAGGCC
>JASMLU010000013.1 GCA_030748535.1 Candidatus Krumholzibacteriia bacterium | reverse complement strand
AAACCAGCCAAAGTGGAACCATGCTGAGCGCCCCCGACGGCAACGATGCCAACGATTCCGCTGATCTCGTCAGCGCGTGTGAACAGGGTCGCTACCGCATGCGCCATCTGCTCAAGGTCAGCCCACAAATTGGTCGCGGCGAACCGCAACGCCTCTGTGACTGCCAACTGGAACTGGACGAGGCCCAATGCGAACAAGCCAGCAAACGCAGCAGCAAGATTGGCGATCGGCCCACCTAATGCGAACGCAATTTGCTTGGATGCAGAGAGTTGTCGGAACTCGTCTTTATCTAGCCCTGGCAAAACGTATCCGCCCAAAGGAATTGCCGAGATCCAATATTCCGTTCGTCCCCGCTTAAAACTAAAGAGTCTTGGTCCAAATCCAACAGAAAGCCTCGCGATGGGGATCCTGCTCAGCTTGGCCGCCAACAAATGTCCGACTTCATGAAGTGCGATCAGAACGCCAACGAGGAAGGCGACTACCAAGTATGTCATGCTCCGACCTCCGAACTCTTGCTCTGCACCTTTCGTGACAAACGACATCTGGCTAACGTTTTGCTTCACCTGCAGACGCAAGCCGCGTAGCGGCTAGGGCACGGCCTTTGCGCAAGCAAAGGGCGTGACCGGTGCGGCTGTCGGGTGCAAGCGATTGTTAAGTGCCTTGAACCTCAAGACTTTTTATCGCAACCTCATCCGGGACTGGTAACCATTTTCCCTTTTCCACAAGAATGTTGCTATTCGCCCGATCGAAGAACCAAACCACGTCGTTTACGTCTTCATGTCCATCTATGTCTGCAAGCTTGAAAACCGCTAGTGCGACAATCCCAGTCCCGTCGGCCGAAGGGTTTATCTTTCGGTCCAGCTTTGCCCATGACTTTGGCTTGGGTGTTTGCCCTGATTTTTGAAAATTCATATACCAAGAAAAAGGCGTGTCATGCTCT
Organism: Candidatus Krumholzibacteriia bacterium; assembly: GCA_030748535.1. Lineage (NCBI taxonomy): Bacteria > Candidatus Krumholzibacteriota > Candidatus Krumholzibacteriia > Candidatus Krumholzibacteriia bacterium. Next base: position 27,996 of record JASMLU010000013.1, on the reverse strand, counting down.
TCAATTAGAGCTAAAACCATATCTCGGTCAGCATGATCCGCAGGGAGAACCTCTAGACCTGCAATCAAGCCAACCACTGGATGCCTAAGCTTCACTGGTTTTCCAGTGAGAGGGTGGGGGCTCTCAGATGACTTGTCTTCACGGACTTTGCCAATATCGTGGAGTAATGCGACCGGTCCCAATAATGTTGATAGCTGCACAGGGTTTTGGCCCAAGGCCTCCAGAGCAGTGTTTAGTTGCGAAAAATACTCATGACCCGAATAGGTTGGACCCAAAAAATCCAGATTTCTATAAACACTCTCCAAGTGATCGGCCAAAGTGACCCCTTCAGATGGGTCAAAATGGCGATCTAACATGTCGCTTGCCTCCATCCACCAATTTGAGCTTTTTACCTTATCTTCCCAATTCATTGCAGACTCCAATTCTGTATGGAAAAAATATTGCCTGTGCACTTAACTCGATTTCGACTGCCCCATGTATCTGCATACACTGCCCGTGTAACCTGATAGCTTCCAGGCAGGGGCAATCACAAGGCTCCTCGCAGCGCATGAACTCACGAAACCACTATCACAAGCTACATGGCGACACTACCATAGTAGTGGGCGACAAAAAGGGCCTCTCGGGATCGCTAGCCAAACAGGCCGACCGCCAACTGTCCACAGCATACCTTTTTCTTTCACCATGTTCAATACAGATCTTTGAACCCCGTGCACACACGCCCCCACACTCACAAGATCGAATTGAACGGGAATCATCAGGCGTTGCCAGCCCAGAACACCCCCAATTCATGGGGACAAACGGAATACCGAAGCCCGCGGAAACTTTTTTTCGCCCCGCGCATTCAAGATCCGGCTTTCGCGTCTCTCGCCATAATTCAATCAAGCCCGCCCCGGCGGCATGGGAAATCTATGCGCTCCATTGCGATGGCCCTGATACTCCTTCTCTCTTCCTTTCCTGCCAGTGCTTTCAAACTCCCGGGGCGGACCCAACTGGACCTTTCCGTGAAGGAAGATGCTACGAAAATCCAGGGCACGGAATGGCAAGTCCATCTGGAGTTTGCCCATGAGGTCTACCTGGGAAGTCTGGATCGAAAGCTCAAGGTGTTCGCAAACGGGATTGAGATTCGCCACAGAATTGAATCCCTGGACAAGACACCCCACCGGGGCAAGAGGTTCCTTCTTGGGCCGAAGGAACCTCTTGATTACTACGCCAGGGTCAAGATCAGAATTGACAAGGGTCTGAAGTCCACCCGCAAAAGACATCAGCTCCAGGAGGCTTTCGAGTATTCCTTTGGAAGCTCCCCAGACTTCTTGCTGACAAACCTGGAATGGCAGGAGGTGGAGTCTCGACTGAAAATCACTTTCAGCAATCCCGTCGACAAGAACCGGACTCTTTCCTCCCTTCGGCTTTCCCCGCGCACCTCGATCTATCGATGGAATAGCGAGGTCACAGGGAACAGCATCCTGGTCGAAGGAGACTTTCGGCACGGGCAGGACTACTCTCTTGGTTTTCGGAATCTGCGCGACCAGAATCAGGTTCCGCTTCAGGACAAGGGCCATTTCACTTTCCGGGTTCCCGACATGACCGGCAAGCTGGAGTTTGACAATCAGGACTTGCTCCTGGAAAGAGACAGTCGGCAGCTTCTTCACCTGAATGCTCTCAATGTGGAGACCGTTCAACTTCGTACCCTGAGCCTTCCGGCCCTGCTTGCACCCTTTGTCAACTTGCATCGGGACTCGCTGGAACAACTTCCGATGGAGCAAATCCGGGCGATCTTGCAAGAGGAAGCCGGAAGGATGCTTCTTCCGGAGTCCTTCCTGATCGAAGCGATGGAATTGAGTGCCAGTGGCGGGGTCTTCTCGGGCGAGCAGCAAAGAAATGTCCGCCATCGACTGACCCTCCCTCTTTCCTTTCGCGAGAATGCGGAAAATGGGGGGCTACTCCTGCTTCGCGCCAGCGATGCGGAAGAGGGCACAGTCCGATCCCGCCTGACCCTTCTCAGCGTAAGCGACCTGAGTCTCAGTGTGCGGCGAAGCGATCAGGATCTTCTGGTTTGGGTCAATTCCCTATCCACAGGAATGCCGGTAGAGGGCGTCTCCCTCTTTGCCACCACCGACAGCACCCGGATTCATTTACTCGGAAAGACCGATCATAAGGGAGCCCTGCTTCTGTCTCGCGGCAGGAGTCTCCTGTGCTGGGATCGCGAAAGAAACCGTCGGGAAAGTCAGGCTCTCGAACCCGAGAAGCTGAAGTCCCTCCTGGCTCTCGGTAAAAGTGACGCCTGCCTGCTCGAACTCGACAAGACAAGCCGCATCCGAAGTGACCTTGGAAAAGGAGGAAGTTTCAAGGACAAGCGCGGGCGTCTGGTCTGCGAGCGTGGAATCTACCAGCCCGGAGAAATGGTCTACTTCAAGGGTTTCCTCCGCCAGTGGAAGGCGGGTGAAATCCTTCCGCCAGAAAGCGACTCTTGCCTTGTCAGGATTCGCGACTCTCGCCAGCGCATCGTAAGTACAAAGTCCCTCAGGGTCTCTGACTTTGGGACCGTCCACGATTCCTTTGCCTTGCCCGCACATTCCCGAATGGGTCTCTATCAGGTCGAGCTCCATCAAGGAAAGCGGCAACTTGCAAGTTGCAATTTCCAGGTAGAGGAGTTTCGTCCACCGCGACATCGGGTGCGCATTCTCTTCGACCGGGATCAAAGGGAATCAACAGGCTATGTCAATCGCAGGCATCTCGAAGAGGCTCTCCTTTGCACGATCGAAAGCGACTACCTGGCCGGCGGGCCGGTCAAGAATGCGAAAGTGCGATGGAAGGTAATGGCCACCGATGGTCAACAAAGTGTCGCCGGGCATCCGGACTTCGAGTTTCGTAATGAACTGGCCGGGGAGAGGGACTTGCTGGAATCGGGCGAGTCAGTTCTCGATGCGCGCGGACGCTTTCAGTTTCATGTCCCGCTCTCGCGGGAAATACTCAACTCGCAGCATGGCCTTGAGATCAGCGCCAGCGTTGTGGACTTTGACGGAAGGGTGAGCCGCAATTCCTCTGTCTATCAGGAACCGGCACAGCTTCTTCTGGGAATCCGCAAGGGCGCAAGAACACGGGTCGCCGGTGACCGTTCCGTCCTGGAAGTGATGGCTCTGGATGCCGATGGGCAGCCTCTGGATTCCGGGGAAATCGAGGTTCGTGTTCTCCGCCAGAACTGGAACTACCTTCGCAAGCGAAACAGAAGCGGAGAAGTCTACTGGTCCTGGGATCGTTACTGGGAGGAATCCGGCTTTCGAACCCTGCCTCTTGAAAATGGTCGAGCGAACTGGGAACAGGAGTTCCGGGACGGAGGAGATACCCTGATCCGGGTCTCCTGTCGCACTCAGGATGGCCGGGAGATCCAGGCATCCGCTCTCTTTGAGGTAGAAGGTTACCGTCGCCCCGACGCTCAGGATCCGGAAAAGGCCTATCAGAAACTCCACCTTCTCACCGACCGGAATCAATATCAGACCGGCGACACTCTTCACCTGAAAATCCGGGGCGAAGAAAAGCTGCAATCCATTCTTCTCAGTGTCGAAGGGGAAGAACTGCGTGAAGTTCATGTTCTCGAAGGAAATGAAGTCGCCATTCCCATCCGGGAAGAACACGCCCCCAATTTCTATCTTCGCGCCTCGGCTGTTCATGGCCGTGGACAGTTTCCGCTTTACTCGGGAAGCATCGACGAGGAATCACCGCGCCTGTCTTTCGGCGAGTGCATGGTGCGGGTTCAGGCTCGTCACGAAACTCCGACACTGACTATCGGACAAGGCCATGGACCCTTGCGCGCAAAGCCCGGCGAAAACCTTCAACTGAAACTCCTTGCCGACAGGGACATGGAGGTTCTGCTTGCTGTCGTGGATGAGAGAGTCCTTGCCCTGACCCGTTTTGCCACACCTTCGCTCGCTTCCCTTCTCGACTTCCAGCTTCCCCTGAATGTGGAAGTCTATGAACAGAATCTCGCGCTGATGAGGCAATCGTTTGCGAGAGTCCTGGGCGCAAAGGAAATGACCGGTGGCGATGGCGGCTCCGCTACAGGCGCCGGGAAAAGCCTGTCGGAAGCAACGCTTCGAAAAGATTTTCGTCCGGTCGCCGCCTATCACCCGGCCTTGCGGGTCGCGAAGGGGGAAGCCTGTGTCGTCGACATTCCCCTGCCCGATGACCTTACGAGCTACCGCATCTACGCTCTTGCCTGCGACCGCAGTGATGGTCTCTTGAGTGTTGAAAGAGAGTTGCGGGTGGAAAAGAAGTTCCGCCTGGAAGCGGGCCTTCCGCGCTTCCTTTGTCGAGGAGACCGGATTCACTTTCCCGTGGCCGGCATCAGCCTGGCTCCCGGCACTTCGCCCATCGAGGTTCTCGTAGAGGAGACCGGAGACCTTCGTTTTGCCAACACGGCAGCCAAGAAGAACTGCGAGGGCCAGAGTGCTCTTCTCTATTTCGATGCGGAAGCCCCAAAGGTGGGAACTTCGCAGGTGGATTTCGCAGCACGGCGTGGAGAGCAGGGCGACCGGGTCCGCGAGGAGATTCCGGTTCACTCCCCTTCGGTTCTGGAGCGTCATTTCTTTCATGGGGTTTTCAGAGACTCCCTTACCCGAAAGTTGTCCCTGGATCCAGAACTGAAGATGCCGGAAAACGCGGATCCCGGAGAATGGAATGCCCGACTGACTCTTTCGGCTTCGCCCTTCCTTCGCCTGCGACCCGGCCTGGCTTACCTGCTTCGCTATCCCTATGGATGCATCGAACAGACCAGTTCGAGACTGCTTGGTTTGCTGGGATTCCGCTCGGCCTTGAAGTCCGGGCTTCTCCCCGGGGTGGATGCTGGGGAAAGCGATGCGATGATTCTGTCCGGGGTGGAGCGAATTTTGTCCATGCAATGTGAGGACGGTGGCTTCGGCTATTGGCCGGGCGCGAAGAAGACGCACGCAGAAGGCACTCTCTATGCCCTCAGTGCGCTGAGCCTGGCAAGGGAATCGGGAATGGAGGTGGATGCCGCCGCCATGGAAGGGGCACTTGCCTGGCTGGGGAAGAACCTGCTCAATTCCAGAACCTCGATGAGTCGGACGATGGCGCTTTGGATTCTTGCCCGCGAGGGAAAGTCCCTCCTTGCCGACAAACACATGCAGAAAGTTCTTCGGGAGCGGCCCACCCTGAGCCTCGAAGGACAATGTTATCTCGCTTTGGCGCACAGGAAGCTCTATCCTGAGATCGCTTTGACGAAGATTCTCTCGCTTCCTGTGGGCAAGGAGCGCCGGACTTACTTCCGTCCAGCCTGGCGTCCACGAGCACTGTCCCTGATGCTCGCTAATGCGGTCGGCCATGGAAATCCGGATGCGCTCGCAGAGGACTTGCTCAAGGGAATGAGCCGTCGTGGTCTATGGACTTCCACAGCGGACACCGGCTGGGCCTTGCTGGCGCTGGTCCCCCACTTTGCAGGCTCTCTGTCTTCCGGGTTCTCCCCGGGGGAACATCGGGTGCTGGATCTTGATCTTCAGGAAATCCTGAAGACCGGCACGTTTTCCTTGTGGGATCCCTTGCAGAAACCTCTCTACTACGAGTTGGAGGTCACCCATCCCAGGGGTCTCCAGACTGCCGAGGCAGGAGGAGGGATCACGCTTCAGCGAGAGATCCGAAACCTGAACGGCGAGCCTGAATACCGGGTGGGCGATCTCGTGGAGATTTCCCTTAGCCTGAAACTGGAGCGAGGGCAGGACTACCCCTACCTCGCCATTGAGGACCGCTTGCCTGCGGGGCTGGTTGCGATCAACTCCGCTCTTGCAACGGAGGAAGTCCCTGAATCCGAAACCCAGGGCCAGCAGGGCATTCGCGATCTGAATCCAAGCTATTTCGAGATTCGCGATGACCGGGTTCAGGTCTTTCGCAACCGGATCTGGAGCGGCTCCTGGGAGTTCCGCTATTTCGCACGCGTGATTTGCGAAGGCGACTTTGCTCATCCCCCGGCAATGGCCTCCCTGATGTATGAGCCAAATCGCAGGGCCTATAGCGAAAGTGGCCGCCTTGAGGTGGTCTCGCCGTGAAGAAGTGGCTCTTCCTGACAATGCTTCTTACGGTCACGGGCCTTGCCCTTCTCGCGCTTTGCTCGCCCGATGAGTTTCGGGCGAGCAGGGCAGCGGGGCGGGTGGTTCTGGATCGACAGGGGCGCGTCCTGCGTCATGTTCCCGATGAACAGGGACTGCGATCTCTGAAAGCCGGGGAAGAGGAAATCCCCGACCGGCTTCGCTTTGCTTTTCTCTCCGCAGAAGACCAACGCTTTTATCATCATCCCGGCGTGGATCCCTTGGCCATTGTGCGAGCCGCACTGGGCAACCTTCGCAAGATGAAAGTGCACTCGGGCGCATCGACCATTACCCAGCAACTGGTCCGACAGGAGTGGGCAAGAAAGCCCGGGCTTGCCGGAAAGATCGAAGAGGGGTTCCGCGCCCTGCAACTGGAACTCCGCATGAGCAAGAGGGAGATCCTCCATCACTATCTGAATCTTGCGCCCATGGGAAACCAGATGAAGGGCGTGAAGCTGTCCGCGCAGATGTACTTCGGAAAGGAACTTCAGGATCTGAGCCACGCAGAATGCGCGACTCTTGCCTCCCTGCCCAAGGCTCCCGGGCGTTTGAATCCCCGCGGGAGCCACACTGTGGAATTGCTGGAACGCAGAAACTGGGTGCTCAGTCGCATGCAAGAGGATGGCTTTCTATCAGAAAAAGAATGCCGAAGTGAAAAGTCCCGCCCGCTTGAGATTCGTCGAGATCCATTTCCTTTTCATGCGCCTCATTTTGTGAACCAGGTATTGGAAGACGATCCCGATGCCACCTGCCTGCAAAGCACTCTGGATCTGGATATCCAAAGAAACCTGGAGAGAACCCTGCTCGCACACCGGGAGAGACTGGCCAAGAGGGAGGCCCGACAATGCGCGGCTCTCGTTCTTGACAACCGGAACTCGACGCTGCTTGCGCTGGCAGGATCGCGCGAGTATGGCGACATCGACCTGGGCTTCAATGACGCGACCCTCGCCTACCGCTCCCCCGGCTCCACGCTGAAGCCCTTTCTCTATGCACTGGCTCTGGAAAAGGGAATCTCGGCAGCACAGGTGCTGGACGACACATCCCGAAGCTATCGCGCCGACCGCACGGAGTATCAGCCGGGAAATGCAGATCGAAAGAGCAAGGGGGCTGTCCGGATGCGCGATGCTCTTGCCAATTCTTTCAACTTGTCTGCGGTTTCCCTGCTTCAGGACATTGGAGTAAAGGAGTTCCTTGCTCTTCTGGAAGATCTCCAACTGGCCGCGCCTGAACGGGACAACTCCGAACACTATGGACTGGGTCTTGCGATCGGGAACATGGAAGTCCGGCTTCTGGATCTTGCCGCAGCCTACGCGACGCTCGCCCGGGGAGGAGAGTTTCGCGAGATTCAATACAAGGCGGGAGAAGGTCGGGCCCTGCGCGTGCTTTCAGAGGGAGCCTGCTACCTGATCACCGACATTCTTTCCGACCCGGCGGCACGCGCTCTGGGATTTGATGGCCTGCTCGAGCTTCCCTTTTCCCTTGCCTGGAAGACCGGGAGCAGTAACGGGTTTCGGGACAGCTGGATTGTCGGCTACACGCCCGAGTACACCGTGGCCGCCTGGGTCGGGAACTTCGACGGCAAGATGACCGCGGGGCTTTATGGTGCAGAAGGAGCGGGACCGATCATGGCCGACATCTTTCGCTCTCTTTACAGCGGATCCACGCCCGGCTTGTTCAAGAGACCGAATGGAATTACAGAACTCACTCTCTGCACCCATTCGGGAAAACTCCCCGGGGAACACTGCGAGCGTCGATCGAGGGAACTGTTTCTCGTGGGCCAGGAGCCGGACGATGTTTGTCAATTCCATCGCGAAAGCGCAGGACAGCATCGGCTACCCGCGCGCTTTGCAAGCTGGGTAGAGGAACGCTCCCGCAGGATGCCCCTCTCTCCCTATTCGCTGAAAGAAGCGAGCGGCGCAGGCAGCCTGCCCTCCATTGCCTATCCCTTTGATGGCGACCATTTCATTCTCGACGAAAATCTCGCGCGCAAGGGCCTTCGGCTTCGTGCGGAACTGGAAGAACCGCTTGCCAGCGTTGCCTGGTATGACAACGGTCGCCTGATCGCAGAATGTTCCTCTCCCTGGAACTGCAGCTGGCTTCCTACAAGAGGCCGGCACCGCATTGCTCTTGTCGGTCCCGACCATCGGGGCGAGGAGATCACGGTCTTCGTCGAGTAGAATCCTCTTCCCCGCACTCAGGCTTTTGATTACCTTGTCCTCCCATCGAAAAGGAGTCGTCATGAGTATTGCCTGGGACAAGAACCGCGGAATCGCCACACACATTTTCGACACGATCGGGCGCACGCCCCTGGTTCGCCTGAACCGGATCACCGAAGGTCTGGATGTGGAGATCCTGGGCAAGCTCGAATACTTCAGCCCCTCGGGAAGCCTGAAGGATCGAATCTACTGGCAGATGTTCACGGAAGCGGAGAAGTCGGGCGACCTGAAGCCCGGCATGACGGTTCTGGAATGTTCTACGGGCAATGCGGGAATCGCCTGCTCCTTTGTCGCGGCCTCCAAGGGTTACGATTGCATTATCGTCATGCCCGAAGGCATGAGCGAAGAGCGCAAGAAGCTCGACATCGCCTACGGAAGCCAGATGATCTACACACCCGGCGGCGAAAGCGATGTGGACCTTGCTCTTGAAAAGCTGGAAGAAATTCGTGCGACGGATCCGGGCAAGTACTGGGTTCCTGCCCAGTTTGAGAACGGTGAGAACATCGAGGCGCATCGCCTGACTACGGGTCCCGAGATCTTCGAACAGTGCGAGGGCAAACTGGACGCCTTCATCGCCACTCAGGGAACGGGGGGAACGATCACGGGAATTGCCAGAGCCATGAAATCTCTTGGCAGTGACGCGAAGTTTTATGCGATTGAGCCGTCCGAGTGCCCCCTGCTCTCCCGCCGCGAGTGGGGACCGCATGGCATCGAGGGCATCGGGGACGGCTTCGTGCCCCGCAACCTGCACCTGGAGTATCTGGACGGCATCATCACGACAAGCACGGACGAGGCTCTTGCCATGGGCAAGCGCATGGCTCGCGAGGAAGGAATCTTCTGCGGTATCTCCACGGGCTCGAACATCGCGGCGGCCCTGAAACTGCACGCCGCCCACCCGGAGATGAAGCGCATCGTCACGATGATCAACGACACCGGGCAGCGCTACTTTTCCACGCCGCTATGTGATGCCGAGAAGCATGTGGACATTCCCGAACGCGATCACCCCATGGATGAGTACACAAAGGACGAACTGGACAAGTACCAGGGCGACTGGGATCTCGTGGACTAGCCTGAAGGGGGCGCTTGTCCGTCAATTCCGCGGTACATCGTGGAATTGACGCGACATTTTCACGATTCACCGAGGAATTGTCTTGTTGTCGCCCACCTGGGCTCAGCCATTTTCCTTCTTCCTCTCCGGATGCTCCCCGAGAATCGCTCTTCCCATGGAGCCCCAGTCCAGAACGACCTCTTCGGGCTTTCCTTCGGGTCTCCGGCTTGCCGGCTTTCGAAGAAGAAGAACATCGATCAGGCGCAGCAGGGTCGCCTTTTCGTCGGAGTCCTCCTGGGAATTGTATTGATCGGGATCCCGGTTCATTTCTGCTTCTGTCAGCGTTGCTCCCCCTGATTCCTCCCGGAACCTCGCAACATAAATGCAGTGGCCGGTCCAACTGCGGTGGAGAAAGAGTTGCTCATCTTTCCAGTAGATGAACCACTTGTCCTCCATCTGCTCGGGAATCAGGCCCTGGCGAATCGCCTTCATTTCCTCTTCGGAATATGACTGCTGAATAGACAGTCGCTCCCTCTGCTCGGGCAGAGGAGAGTTCTTCCAGTCATTTTCACTTGCTGGCATATTTCACCCCCTTTCTATAGTCGCAGGAAGGTGGTTTCCGTTATTGGAAAAATCGTCTTAGGCCACAATCCCAGAATCTTGACGCCAATAAACCTATCTGTTATCCTTGGGCCCACTCGGGCAGAGTGTTCCACATCTTGCGGAGGTCACCAATGCGTCGAGCTATATTCCTGCTTATTCTCGCAGTTCCCTTTTCTGTTCTTGCTACCGTCATCCATGTTCCCGCTGACTCGCTTACCATTCAGGCGGGACTCAATGGTGCCCAAAGCGGCGACACGGTTCTCGTGGCGCCAGGTAACTATTCCGTGGACATTCTCTTCTGGCCCGATCGCAATGGCATTCATCTCGTGGGCGCCGGAATGAACAACACGGTGGTCTCAGGGGATGACTGGCAGTGTGTGGTCTACATGGCTTCCGCAGTAGCGATTGATTCCACCACCATGATTCAGGGAATGAGTTTCCTTCATGGGGGCGACGCGGGAATTATCCTCTATGGAGCTTCTCCTTCACTTGTTTCCTGTTGCTTCGATTCCTCCTCTGCTGGGCCAGGGATCTATGCCGTTCAGAACTCGGCGGCAATCATCAATGGCTGCGAGATGAAAGGAAATGCGGGATCGGGAGCCCGGATTCAGGACTGCGGACAGGGTCTGCGTTTTGAGTTTTGCCTTTTTGAGGGAAATGACCTGACTCGCGCCCGAGGAACTGGCCGGGGAAGCTACCCTGGGGGATTTCAGGTGAGAGATCAGGTTGACGACGGCGGGGGAATCTACTGCTCCGGCTCCGACCCAAGCCTCACGGGCTGCACCATCACCGGAAACTCCGCGAACTACGGCGGGGGAATCTACTGCTACTACTACTCCGACGCCACCCTCACGGGCTGTACGATCACCGACAACTCCGCAAACTACGGCGGGGGAATCTACTGCTGGGCTTCCGACCCCACCCTCTCGGACTGCACCATCAGCGGAAACTCCGCGAGCAACGAGGGCGGGGGAATCTACTGCTCCTCATCCCCCCCCACCCTCTCGGACTGCGAGCTGACCCTGAATACGGCCACTCTGGGAGGGGCTATTTGGATTGATGGAGGAGGAGGTTCTTTCGAGTATTGCAGTTTCACGCATAACGATGCCGACAGTCTGGGCGATGCCTTCTTTACCGCAGACACTACGCTGCCCATTCATTATTGCAACTTCTTCGATAATGGCTGGGCCATGCACAATGCAGATCCTGTGGCCGTGCCCCAGGCAAGCGAAAACTGGTGGGGACACTCAACCGGCCCCTGGCACTCAGGCTACAACCCCTTCGGAGAGGGAGATTCCCTCTTCTCCTACTCCTGGGACTTCCAGCCCTGGCTGGCTGCGGCGGACACCATCGCACCACCCTTTCCTCCACGAAGCCTGATCCAAAGAAACCGTGACCGGGGTTCTGTGGATCTTGCCTGGGAAGCCCTGCCCTTGTCGGATCTCGGAGGCTACTGCATACACTTTGACCTGGACAGTCTCGGCTACGATTACGAGAACTTCGTCGATGTCGGCAATGTTACCGAAGCAACCCTGGGGGGACTGGAAACAGGACTCAACTACCGAGTGGCCGTCAGCAGCTATGACATGAGCGGCAATCACAGCTCACCAGGACGCTCGCTCTGGCTTACAGCAGAAGCGGTCGCCGCGCCTGATGGCGCTCCATCTGCCTTGACGCTTGCCGCGCCCTACCCGAATCCCTTCAACCCAAAGACCAGCCTGAGCTTCTCCATCGACAAGGCGGGCCCGGTGCGCCTTGCGATCTATGACACCTCAGGCCGCCAGGTGGCCCTGCTTCTCAATGAAGCTCTGGAGGTGGGAAGACACGATTGCAGTTGGGATGGTCAAAACAAACAGGGACAGGCCATGCCCTCGGGTCTTTATCTGGCTCGCCTGCAATCCGGAAAGTACAGCGAGAGCAGAAAGCTGCTGCTGGCAAAGTAAGGCGCGCCTAGAATCGAAAGCCGAGGCTGCTCTTGGTGGTCCAGTCCTGTGCTTCCACATTCTCGGGCGGCCTGGAATCGTAGTCAATGTCGGCAGATAGTCGGAGAAAGAGAGACTTTCCCAAGTCGATTCGAAGAGCGCTGCTGAGCGTGGCTCTCGCGTCTTCGGGATCCGACCAAAGAGGCTGGTAGAAGCCCGTCAGGGACCAGCGCATTCCCTTGCCAGCCTGCAAGCCCAGCTTGAGAAACAGGGACAGGCGATGGGAAAGCTCGGCCTGCTCAAGACTGCCATTTTCCTCCCGCTCCAGCATGGAGCTTGCGCCAAGAAATGCGTTGCTCTTCTCGCTCTTCTGAAGAGTCCAGCGTGCGCCTGCGCCAAGAAGCCATCGGGATTCCAGTAGCTGGAAAGGGTTCCGCTGTACTTGAGTAAAGAGCAGGCTGTGGAGCCTGTCTGACAACTCAAGGTTGTGGCGAAGGTGGGCTACCTGAAACTCGGAACTTCTCACTCCTCCGCTTTCTGTCTGCGACAGCGAGCCAAGGAACTTCCATCGGTTCTTCTCGCCCTGCCAGTGGAGAGCGGCCTCCGCCTGTCGAGAACGGATGTCCGTGTTCCCGCCGGAAGAGCGGATGCTTCCCTCCAGCGATCCGGCCCAGCCGGGCTCGGCTTCGCCCAAAGAGCCCAGGGGATTCAGGATCACTCCCGCAAGAGCAGTAGCGCATAAGGTCAGCAAAAGAGCCATTGCCGTTCGCGTGGTTTTCATTCTCACATCTTTCCTTGTCCTGTCCCGGATGTCAGGGGAGAAGCTCGCACATCTAAAGGAAACTTGCTAGAATGAAGGATCCACGCAAGACCGGAGAGGTTTCCATGAAAGACAAGGCTCAGGCTTCCTTGCAGAACTGCATCGACTTTCTGCGCGACATCGTTCGCATTCCCTCCATGAGCGGCGAGGAGGAAGCCGTAGCCCGGCGCATCGCCAAAGAGATGGAGGCACTCGGCTACGATGAAGTGCGGATCGACAGTTTTGGCTCGGTGATCGGACGCATCGGAAGCGGGCCTCGCAAACTTCTCTACGATGCCCACATCGACACCGTAGGCGTCGGCGACCCGGAGGCCTGGCCCCATGATCCCTTTGAAGGAAAACACGAAGACGGTGTGATATGGGGTCGAGGGCCCAGCGACAACAAGGGCGGACTTGCGAGCATCGTCTATGGCGCAGCGCTGGCGAAGGACAACCTGCCGGATGACATTTCACTGTATGTGGTCGGAAGTGCCATGGAAGAGGACTGTGATGGCATCGCCTTCCAGACCATTATCACCGAAGACGGTCTTCGCCCCGACCTGGTGGTCATGAGCGAATGCACGGGCCTGCGTGTCTATCGCGGTCACCGCGGGCGCATGGAAATTTCCGTCACCACACGCGGAAAGAGTTGCCACGCCAGCGCGCCGGAGCGGGGAGACAACGCCATCTACGCCATGAGTCGTATCGTGCTGGGTATCGAAGCCCTGAACGAGCGTCTTGCTGACGATGAGTTTCTGGGAAAAGGAACTGTCGTGGTCTCGAAAATCGAGAACGACACTCCCAGCCTGAACGCCGTCCCCGACCGTTGCGAGATTTTCCTGGATCGCAGGTTGACCATCGGCGAGACAAAGGAATCTGCGGTCGCAGAAATCGAGGAAGTCGTTCGCGCAGCAGGCGTGGATGCCGAGGTTCGGGTGCTGGTTCACGAGGCGAAGGCCTGGACGGGCAAGGAAGTCTCGATGGAGAAATACTATCCCACCTGGACCCTGGCCGAAGACCACCCCGGCGTCATCGCCGCAATGGACGCTGCCCGCGATGCACTGGGACGGGAACCGGAACTGAGTCGCTGGGTCTTCTCCACGAACGGAGTCTACACGGCAGGCATTGAGGGGATTCCCACCCTGGGCTTCGGGCCCGCAGAAGAAGAATACACGCACAGCATCGAGGACCGCGTAAGCGAAGAGCACCTGGAAAAGGCCGTCGCTTTCTACGCCCTGCTTCCCGGGAAGTGGAGCCGGACATAACGATAAGTCCGGAGAAGAAACCCCGTTACTTCAACAGGGTGATCTTCGTCGTTGCCATTTCCCGTCCATCAAGCCGCAGGCGGGCGAAGTAGATTCCACTCGCCTTGCCCTGACCGTTGAAGAGGGCCTCGTGGCTGCCGGAATTCAATTCACCGCTTACCAGTCGGGACACCTCTGCGCCCTTCGCATCAAAGACCGTCAAGTCCACCATTCCCCGTCGAGGAAGGGTAAAGTGAAGAGTGGTCTTCGGGTTGAAGGGGTTCGGGTGCGCTGACAGGCTTGCCGCAAAGACGGGAGTGTCCTCGGCGGGCGTGGCATCGTTGCTGAAAGCGACCACTTCAAGATCGTCGATCAGGGCCTCCACCAGACTTCCCGAGCCCGTGTCTTCTGCGATGAATCGAAGTCGCATTTCCGAAGTCAGGGGAATGATGCTCGCCAGGTCGTCGAACTCCGCCTTCACCCAGGGGTAGGCGCTGTCGTCAACGATCTCCAGAACCTGCCAGGTCGTTCCCCCGTTATTGGAAATGTCCACAAAGAAGTCATCGTCGTGGCTGGTCTCGTCCGTGTACCAGCGCCAGTAGGACAGGCCCGCCCAGCTTGCTTCCGAGAGATCAAAGACCGGCGAGAGCAGAGTCGTGTGCCCATTGTCCACATCGTTGGTTCCGGGAGAGTCCCCGGGATTCGCATTGCCGGTTACGAAGCAGATCGTTCCCGGATCCGGAGAGTGGTCGTCTTCGGGCTGATAGCTGGTGCCCACGGGGTCTGCACGAATCCAGTGGCCCGTTGTGGCGTTGTCGCCGGCCACACCCAGTTGCCAACCCTGGTCGATTTCCCCGTCTTCGACAAAGACGAAACTCACGCCTGTGCGGAAAGAATGCAGTTCGCCCGGCGCATTGTCGGGGTTTGAAGCCTGATAGCCATCTACATCGGAAGCTGTCAGGTAGTACTCCACTTGCGAGTGCGGGCTGATCGGCGGGATCGTCGCAGAGTATTCGTCCGGAACTCCCGTAGGCGTGAGCGACAGCGTGTTGAAGGCTCCCCCGTTCACGCGGTAGTGCAGGTCTGCCTGATCAAGCGGTTCCACCGAGTGAATTTCCGCAAGAGTCTCGAAGGGACCAGTACCCTCGCTGTTGCCCACGGGGCTGTGAGCAATCGAGACATGGAAAGGACGAGCGAAGGCGCCGATAAAGGCCGTTGCCGCTTTCACATTCTTCAACATGAAGGGAAAGTCGTTGGCGCTGGCGCCGATCACATCGTTGGATGAGTGAAGATAGGGAGTGTAGCTGCCGCTGTCCTCAAAGAAGAAGATGGCGCGGTAGCCGTGGGACCAGAAGGCCGCGTGATCGCTGGTACCGCTAGTGAGATAGCCTTCTACCGTGGCAAGTTCCGGCACATAGGCGGCAACCACATCAAAGGCGAACTCGGACATGGGCGCACTGGCACTGTTGTCGATAATATCCAGGTCTTCCGAATCGCCGGCGGCACGGTAGCAGATCATGTCCAGGTTCAGCATGCCGACAATATCCATGCCTGCTGAAGCGGCATCCCCGGCCCAGGCATCACTTCCCACGAGGCCCTCTTCTTCACCGCTGAAGCAGATGAAAATGATCGTGCGCTCAAACTCGATGTCGAAAAGAACGCGGGCGGCTTCCAGTACGGCCACTGAGCCCGTGGCATTGTCGTCTGCTCCGGGCGCGTAGGAGTTCCCGCTGTAGTTGATCGTGTCGTAGTGGGCGCCAATGACCACCACTTCATCGGGGTAGACGGCACCCGGCTTCACGCAGACGACATTGTCATTCCAGCTATTGTAGTTATGCAGACTGACATCCGTGTAACCGTAGGCCAAAAACTTGTCACGAATCCAGTAACTGGCCTGCAAGCCCCCGCTGTACTGGGAGTGCCGGGTAACGAAATCCTGCAGCGTCTGAACCTGTTGCTGAAGGGGAGTCTGGGTGATTTCGGTAAGGGCGTCCGCAAGAGCCGGGTCCACGACAACTTCCCTGTCGGCAGTATCGTCAGTCCAGGGTCTCCGCACAAAACTCAGGGGACGGCGATACACTCGCTGAAGATCGGGCACGCAGTTCGGTTGCTCTTCCAGCAGGTCGGCGGGCACGGACTGGATGCGGTAGTGCTCGCCATTGTATAGCGTGTGGATCGAGGGATGCGTCTCACCATGATCGTGCCCCTCCTCATCGTGCTTCCAGGCGATCAGGTACTCGAGAGTCTTGTCGTCGTTCTCCACAAGAACCTCAAAGGAGTGCCCGGTGGCGCGAAGGCCGTCGAACTCGTGGGGGTCTACAAAGGCAAGGTAGCCATCGGGTAATTCTACCAAAAGAAACAGTCCGGCAGACTGAAGGGCCGGGCCGTCTTCTCCCGGTGCCTCAATAAGCACAAGGGCATCCCCCACTCCGTGCATGTAGTGGGCGGGAAGGGTCGCGGGAAGAAGAAGGGCCAGACAGAGTGAAAGTGAAACAAACCTGGGCATGGGGAACCCCCGCTTATTGGAAGTGGACCTGAAACGCCTTGTCTATTATAGCACTTCGAACTGGAAAGAAGCAAAGGCTTGATTTGCGGGTCACGGAACAGGGCAAGACTGCACTAGATAGCCTCGAAGACCTTCCGGATGATGCCAAGGGCCTCATCCAGTTCGTCGTCCGTAATCACCAGCGGAGGGGCGAAGCGAATGATATTGCCGTGAGTCTGCTTGGCAAGAAGCCCCGCATCGCGAAGCGCCAGACAAGTATTCCAGGCTTCAAAGCCATCCTCGAAGACCACCGCGTTGAGAAGACCCTTGCCGCGTATTTCCACGATTTTTTCGCAGTTGATTGTCGCCAGTTCCTTGCGGAGCTTTTTTCCCAGCCGGTCTGACCGCTCAACCAGCTTCTCTTCCTCAAGAACTTCCAGAGCCGCCATCGCAACGGCGGCGCCCAGGGGATTTCCGCCGAATGTGGAACCATGGGTTCCTGGAGTGAAAATGCCCATGATCGCCTTGTCGGCGACCACCGCACTCACGGGAAAGACCCCGCCACCAAGTGCCTTACCGAGAGTCATCACATCCGCGCGAACCTCTTCATGGTCACAGGCGAAGCGACGCCCGGTTCTTGCAAAACCGGTCTGCACTTCATCGGCAATAAACAGCACATTTTCTCGCGTGCAGATCTCGCGAACATTCTTCAGATAGCCTTCGTCGGGAACATAGACTCCCGCCTCGCCCTGGATGGGTTCCACGAGGAAAGCCACGGTGTTGGAAGTGATCGCATCCTCCAGAGCCTTCGTGTCGTTGTAAGGGATAATCTTGAAGCCCGGCGTGTAGGGACCGTAGTTCACCCTTGCGTCCGGATCGGTGCTGAAAGAAACGATCGTGGTCGTCCGGCCGTGGAAGTTCTCCTCACAGACGATGATCTCCTGTTTCCCGTTTTCGATGCCCTTCTTCTCCACGCCCCAGCGACGGGCCAGCTTGATGGCCGTCTCCACGGCCTCCGCGCCCGTGTTCATGGGAAGAGCCATCTCGTAGCCCGTGTAGTCACAGAGCATGCGGAGGAAGTCGCCCATCCGGTCGTTGTGGAAGGCGCGGCTGGTCAGGGTGATCCGGTCCGCCTGATCTTTCAGGGCCGCAATGATCTTCGGGTGGCGGTGCCCCTGATTTACGGCGCTATAGGCGGAGAGAAAATCCATGTAGGAGCGACCTTCGGGGTCCTTTACCCTCACGCCTTCTGCTTCGGAAATCACCACCGGAAGAGGATGGTAGTTGTGGGCGCCATAGGTCTCGTCTTTTTGGATGATCTGCTTTGAGTCTGCCATGCTTTCCTCCCGATGGGTTCCGCGTGAAAATAGCGGGACGGACTCAAGGGCGCAATAGGCGGGGCATTTTCTAGATCCATCCAAGAGGGATGGAAACCGCTCTTGCCCCTAATGGCATTGATTGCTGACAAAGACAAACAAGGCCACCGGGACCAACAGGGATCTTCAGTTTGTCCAACAATGAGATGTTTCGAACGGCGTCTTTCGACGGAGAGGCTGTTCGTTTGAACTCCAGGGGGTAGATCGTGCCGTCCTGAAGTATCAACAGGTCGATCTCTTTTTTGTCCCGATCCCGGTAGTAGTAAAAGGGTGCCTGCCTGCCCTGGTGCCACCAGGACTTCAGGAGTTCTCCTAGAATCCAGGTTTCCAGGATCGGTCCCGATGCGGCCCCGGATTCCAGTGTCTCCGGGCTTGTCCACCCTGTTAGCCAAGCACAAAGTCCGGTGTCCAGAAAATAGAGTTTGGAGGCCTTGACGAGTCTCTTTGTCACATTGTTGTGGTATGGCTGAAGCAAATACACCAAGCCTGAGGCTTCCAGGATCGAGAGCCACGATTTCGCTGTGTTGGGGGCGATATCTGCATCGCGGGCCAGAGCTGCCAGGTTCAGTAATTGTGCGCTTCTTGCGGCCGTTGCTTTCACAAAGCGAAGAAAGGCCATCTCATCTCCCACTCTGGCCAGATCCCGAATATCACGCTGCAAGTAAGTCTGTACATAGGAGCTGTAATAGAGATCCCTATCGAGCTTTTCATTACACGCAAGCGCGGGAAAGGAACCTCGCCAAATCAGGCGATAGAGCTCCCCGAGAGATAGTGGCGTTGTTTCGTGAGAATAGAGACCCAGTGTATCTTGTGTCGGAAGAAAGGGAGGAAGTCCCAGTTCACCCTCCTCCATCTCGCGACGCGAAAACCCGAGGAGTCGCACAATGCCAACCCGGCCGGCCAGAGATTCAGAGACCGATTTCATAAGATGAAACTGTTGGGAGCCTGTAAGCCAAAACTGGCCGGGGGTTTGGTTCCGGTCGACAGCCATTTTTATGTACGGCAATAAACCCGGCGCATATTGAATCTCGTCGATCAATACAGGGCCAGAAAAACGCTGGAAAAAGAGTGCGGGATCCTCGCGAGCCAAAGCGAGTGCCATGGGATCGTCCAGGGTGACATACTTGCGATCCTGATCACTCAAGCTCTGCAGTAAGGTTGTCTTACCGACCTGCCGCGCTCCCGTGACCATCATCACAGGAAACTGGGCCGCAACGCTGGACAGGTAAGCCTCTAGAGATCTTGATCGATACATAAACACCTTCCGGCTATAATTCACTCTGACTGCATTATAGCCGAAGTAGAGGCGAAGTCAAGGATATTCATGGACTTACCGGATGGCAGAAATCAGGACGGGGCGAGTTCCTGAAGCGAGCACACCGTATCCAGGCCATCGCGAAGGGCGAGAATGCCATCGACCGCAGCGCGGGCTCCGGAGAGCGTGGTGATACAGGGAATGTCCATTCGGGTGGCCGCCCGGCGGATTGCTTTTTCGTCATAGCGACTGGCTTTTCCCAGCGGCGTGTTTACTACCATCTGAACGCCGCCTTCCATGATCCGGTCTGCGACATGGGGCCGCGCCTCCCCGACCTTGGCAATGCTCTTGCAAACGATGTCCCGGTCGCTCAGGAATTTCGCCGTTCCCCGGGTCGCAAGAAGTGCGAAACCCAGCTTGCGAAGATCCTCTGCGACCGGAAGCAGGGCCGGTTTGTCCCGGTCGTTGACGCTGAGGAATACGGTGCCGGATTGCGGCAGTGCCTGGCCTGTTGCCAACTGGGCGCGAGCGAAGGCTTCGCCAAAGCTCTTGCCGATTCCCATTACCTCTCCCGTACTTTTCATTTCCGGGCCGAGAAGACGATCGCTCTCGGGAAAACGCCGGAAAGGAAAGACCGGACCCTTCACGAAATACCTGTCCGGCTTTGGAGCTTCCCGCAGACCCTGGGACAAAAGAGTCTCCCCCAGCATACATCGCGTAGCAATCGCGGCGAGAGGAAGACCCCTTGCCTTTTCCAGGAAGGGAACCGTGCGGCTGGCGCGGGGATTGACCTCCAGCACATGCACCTCACCCTTCCAGATTGCAAACTGGATGTTCATCAGTCCCACCACTTCCAGTTCCCGTGCGATGCGCGTGGCGGCATCCTGCATGATGTCAATTTCCATCGGGGTGACTCGATAGGGAGGATAGACGGCAAAGCTGTCCCCGCTGTGGATTCCGGCCTCTTCGATGTGTTGCAGGATTCCCCCCAGAAGCACTCTCTTGCCGTCACTCACTGCATCAAGATCGAACTCCACGGCGTCTTCCAGAAACTGGTCAACCAGAACCGGATGATCCAGCGAGATCCGCGCGGCTTCATCAAAGAAGCGGCTCAACTCGGCTTCATCATAGGCACGCTTCATCGCACGCCCCCCAAGCACATAGCTTGGGCGAATCATCACGGGATAGCCGATCCGTGAGGCTACACTCTTTGCTTCCTCCAGACTTCGGGCACTCCCCCAGGCGGGGGCCGCAATCCCCAGCTTTTCGAGCAGTTCATTGAAGCGGTCGCGGTCTTCTGCGCGGTCGATGGTATCGGGGCTGCTTCCCAGAACCGGAACCCCGGCCTCTTCAAGGGGGCGAGCCAGATTCAGGGGAGTCTGTCCTCCCATGCTGGTAATCACGCCCTCGGGCTTCTCTGTCTCGACGATGTGCAGGATTTCCTCAAGGCATAATGGCTCGAAGTAGAGACGATCCGAGAGATCGTAATCCGTGCTCACCGTTTCCGGATTGCAGTTGACGAGAATGGCTTCACGCCCCGACTCACGAATCGCATCGACCGCATGGCAACAACAGGTGTCGAACTCGATTCCCTGTCCGATGCGATAGGGACCGCCGCCCAGAACCAGGATTTTGCGGGACGAGTCGGGCCGACTTTCGCAGGGCCCGTCTTCCCAGGTCGAATAGAGGTAGGGAGTGGTCGCAGGAAACTCGGCAGCACAACTGTCCACGCGCCGGAACACGGGGCTTAGGTGCAGCTCCTTTCTTCTTTCCCGAACCAGTTCCGCGCTTGCCTGATCCCGGGACAGCCAGCCGATGCGTCGATCGCTGAAACCCTCCCGCTTTGCCTCTCTAAGAAGTTCCTGGGGAAGTTCCGTCAACGAGTAACTTCGAAGACGCCCCTCCACTTCCACGATGCGCGACAGGTTGTCGAGAAACCAGGGATCAATCCCGGTGATGCGGTGAAGCTCCTCCGCGCTGAACCCTCTTCGCAGTGCCTCGTGCAGATCGCTGAGCCGTCCCGGATTGGGGCGAAGCAGATCCCGGCGGATTTCCTCCGGGCTGCGATGGCTGTCCGTGGACTCCCAGCCGTCAAAGCCGAGTTCCAGAGACCGGAGAGCTTTCTGCAGTGCCTCCCGGAAACTGCGCCCCATGCTCATCACTTCTCCGACGGACTGCATGCTGGTTCCCAGTCGGTCCTCCGTGCCGGGAAACTTCTCAAAACTCCAGCGGGGAACTTTCACAACCGTGTAGTCGATGCTCGGCTCAAAGCAGGCGGAACTACAGCCCGTGATCTCGTTGGGGAGTTCATCGAGCGTGTATCCGATTGCCAGAAGCGTGGCGATTTTCGCAATCGGGTAGCCCGTAGCCTTACTGGCCAGGGCGCTGGAACGACTGACGCGGGGGTTCATTTCGATGACCACGCTCTCGCCGTTTTCAGGGTTCACGGCGAACTGGACATTGCTTCCCCCCGTGGCCACTCCCACGGCATCGAGTACGGCAAGAGCATCGTCGCGCAGTTTCTGGTACTCGCGGTCCGTCAGGGTTTGCGCCGGAGCCACGGTAATGCTGTCACCGGTGTGCACTCCCATGGCATCGAAGTTCTCGATGGAGCACACGATAATGCCGTTGCCGACGCGATCCCGCACCACTTCCAGCTCGTATTCCTTCCAGCCCAGAACACTCTCTTCGGCCAGGACACTTCCACTGGGAGAAAGGGAAAGACCTTCGCGCAGAATCCCCCGAAACTCCGTTTCGGTATTCGCAATCCCGCTCCCGCTTCCTCCTAATGTAAAGCTGGCGCGAAGGATGGCGGGAAAACCGAGCTCCCGGATGGCAGACTCGGCCTGCTCTTCCGAGCTTAAGAGCAGGCTCTTCGGAACTTGAAGACCGATCCTCTTCATCGCAGCCTTGAAGAGTTGCCGGTCCTCGGCAATGCGCACGCTCGCGGCGCTGGCACCGATCAGCTCTACTTCGTGGCGGGCCAGAACTCCCGACTCTTCCAGTTCGATGGCCAGGTTTAGCCCGGTCTGCCCACCCACCGTGGACAAAAGAGCATCGGGCTTCTCCTTTGCGATGATTTTGGCAAGGATTTCTTTTGTCAGGGGTTCTACATAGGTCGCATCGGCCAGGTCAGGATCGGTCATGATCGTGGCGGGATTGCTGTTGACGAGAATTACCCGAATCCCTTCGCGACGCAGGGTTTTGACGGCCTGCGTGCCCGAGTAGTCAAACTCCCCGGCCTGGCCAATCACAATGGGACCGGAACCGAGAACCAGAATGCTCTGAAGATCTTCGCGACGAGGCATCAGCAACCCGCCTTTGCACTCAGGGTTCTGCGGGCGCGCATCTCATCGCGGAAGCGGTCGAAGAGATAACGACTGTCACTGGGGCCGGGAGCAGCTTCCGGGTGATACTGAACGGAATAGACCGGGCGACCGGGAATTTCCATGCCCTCCACCGTTCCGTCATTCAAACTGAGGTGTGTCACCTGAACGCCTTCGGGCAGGCTTTCTGGGGGCACAGCGTAGTTGTGGTTCTGGCTCGTGATTTCCATACGACCATCGCAGACGCGCTGCACCGGATGATTCGCCCCGTGATGCCCGAAGGGCAGCTTGATGGTTTCCGCGCCCAAGGCGCGTGCCAACAACTGATGCCCGAGGCAGATGCCGAAGACCGGTTTGTCAGCATCCAGCAAACTGCTGGCTGTTGCGGTGATCTCCGGGAGAGTTGCCGGGTCGCCGGGGCCGTTGCTCAGGAACACTCCGTCGAAGCCCAGAAGTTCTTCCGCTGGTGTGTGTGCGGGAAAGACGTGAAGCCTGCAACCGCGTTCAGCCAGTCTTCCCAGAATGCTGCGCTTGACCCCGAGATCCAGGACAGCCACCTCCAGGGGGTTCACGGTGCCGGAAGGCGCTTCCATGATCCATGGCTCGGAGCAGGTAACCCGGCTCACCCAGTCAGTATCGGAGATTCCGGGCAAGCTGCGCACACGGGCGAGAAGTTCCTCGGGCTGTCCGCGAGCGATCAGCGCACGGCAACTTCCCTTTTCCCGGATTTCGGTGGTCAGTGCGCGGGTGTCCACGTCGCTGAGAGCGGGAACTCCGGCGCGGCGGAGCAAGTCATCGAGACCTCTCTCACTTTGCCGGTGAAAACTGCGGCGGCAGAAGTCTCGCACAATGACCGCAGCAGGATGAATGCGCGGGGATTCGTCATCCCCTTCGTGGATTCCGTAATTGCCGATGTGGGAGGCGGTGAAAACAACGATCTGACCAGCATAGCTGGGGTCGGTGAGGATCTCCTGGTAGCCGGTCATCCCCGTATGAAAAACGATCTCCCCCGCCGCATCCTGTGGCGCTCCAAACAGTCTGCCGGAGAAGGTCAGACCGGTCTCAAGGGCGATCGTGGCGAGCATTTTCCCCGCGGTCGTCGGTTGTCTTGCATGGATTGGATTTTCGGCACCCTAGAGCAGTCCCCCGGTGCTGGCAAGAGAATATGTCTCTGGTGAAGCCCAAAGCCTTTCTCAGTCTTGTCAGATGAGGAGGCTTGTGAACCGGTTCCAGCCCTTGACCAGAGAGCAAGATACCAGATCTCCGAGTAGGTGGCCTTTACCAAGTGAGTGACGAGATGAAGATATTGCGAGGGTTGAGGAGAAGCTGAACCGTAGCCCCAGAAAAGGTCAACCTAAAACGCCGACGGAGTATTATTATGTTGATAATGCCGACATGATTCTGGTATCCTAAGGTTACTGTGTACCAATCGAATATAAGGAGAGGAAATATGAGATTCTTGATCATCGCATCCACTCTGGTTTTAGCCTTGCCCTGTCTCGCTGAGACCATCGATTTTCCCACTGACAGTGACACTTGGGAGATCAGCAGCGCAAATTACTGGTGGCATGAAGGAGATACCGTCTATGGGGATCGCACGGTGACGGCTCCGGCCAGCCAAGCGGATGTTTATTTGAACATTCCCTACAACTCACTCAGCGGCGATGGCTATGTCGAGCTTGAGTTCACCATCGGTCCGGAAGTGATCGGATACATGGTGATTCTTCCTTCCCATGGCACTGGCATCGTCAGCTTCAGCTTCACTTTTCCGACGATCCCGCCCGGCACCCATGAGTTCCGCTACTACGAGACCAACCTTGTGTGCGGCGGTTGCGGAAGTATTCAGATTGATCCCACGGGAGGCTACGTGGAACTGTCAGGAACAACCGCTGTCCAGCCTGGAACTTGGAGTAGCGTCAAGTCGATCTACTAGTGACAGGCATCTGGAACTTGTTCATTACCGGGGATCTCCCCGGTTTTTTTTTACCCGGGTTCGGTCAGAGTTTCTTTAATTCCTTCGAAAGATGGTCGGCGTGGCCTTGAGGACTTTTTCCAAACTCAGCCAGTTTGCCTAGTTTCGCAGATTAAACTCACAAGTGCAACTCATCAAGGGACTTCTTGCGAAGAGAGTACGGAAGAACCGCCAGCTAGGAGTGCGAGCCTTCGGGGACAAAGAGGTTCTTGCCTTCGAAGCGCTTCGTTCCGTTCCGGTAACTGTAATACTTCCGGCACTCACAGGAAAGATACTCGATGTCGATTGGCAGGAAGCGGCGTTTCGCCTCTGGCCAGAGCTTCCCCTGAAGTTCGATCATCCTCTCGGCCACACTCTGATGGGAGTCGCAGGACAGGTGCTCTTGCAAAAGGTCCAAAAACGGCTCCGCGCCGATTCCCGTGGGAACCGGACTTTCCGGACTAATGAGTTCCGGCTCGAAACGGGCAAGGTCCACGAGTGCCATGAAGATGGGAAAGTCATTGCTCATGCGGAACTCCCGATTGATGCTCTTCGTGGCCTCCATCACATTGCCTTCTGCGGATTGAATGCTCTCCAGAAGAAATCCCTTCGCACGAAAGAGCATGTCGGTGGCCGCCTCAAGACGCTCATACTCGCGTCCCTCCCAGGTCGCGGGCACGACCGGGTATACCTCTGAGGCCCAGGGCTGGGGAAGAGTCTGCAGGAGCGAACGAAGTTCCTCCGCGCTATCGAGAAGATCGGGGTCGATCAGATCCAGGGTCTTGTCCCTGTTACACCATCGCGCGAAAAACAGTGCGTGGATCAGGCGCCCGGCTTCTTTTTGCACGGGCTCCACAAAGCGGTAGACCGCCTTTGTGCCCCGGTCGTCTTCGCGAAAGACATTGAGAAAGCGCCCATGCTGAAAGATGGGATCCCGGGTCCAGGGAGCCGACTGCCCGGACTCCCGTCGTTCGCGAATCGCTTCCCGCTCTTTGCAAAAAGCAAAAAACGACTCCACGGGATCGGGGATCTCAAGACCCTTCAGGCTGTCGCGGTAGGGATTGCTCATAACGCTCCTGTTATTCTGGTGCACCCCTGAAGATAGCACGGAACTCGCCCACTCTCAATCTTGCCTTGCTCAAAGCAATCAGGCTCGCTATAGGAAAAGTGGAGAAAGGAGAACCATGCCAGCCACCAGAAAACTCGCCTTTCTGGATCGCACTCTGACGCTCTGGATCTTTGCCGCCATGGCCCTGGGAGTCCTGCTCGGACGCTTTGCACCGGGACTGCCCGCGGCTCTTGATCGCATGAGCGTCGGTACGACCTCGCTGCCGATTGCCGTCGGGCTGATTCTCATGATGTATCCGCCACTGGCTCGCGTTCGCTATGAAGAACTGGGGCGCGTCTTCCGGGACGGGCGGGTGCTTGGCCTCTCGCTGCTACTCAACTGGGTGATCGGCCCCCTGCTCATGTTTGGACTGGCCCTGCTCTTCCTGAGAGACAAGCCGGAGTATCTCACCGGGCTTGTTCTTATCGGTCTGGCGCGATGCATCGCCATGGTCATCGTCTGGAACGATCTTGCCGACGGCGACCGCGAATACGCCGCCGGGCTGGTCGCCTTCAACTCGATTTTTCAGGTCTTCTTTTTCTCGATCTATGCCTGGCTCTTTTTGAGCGTGCTTTTGCCGCGCTTTGGCCTGGAGTCTGTGGCGGTGGATATCTCAATCGCACAGATCGCACGCAGCGTGTTTATTTACCTTGGCGTGCCCTTTCTGGCGGGAATGCTGACGCGACTTGTCCTGCGACGGATCAAGGGCGATGAGTGGTATCACGGTCGCTTTATTCCAATGATTTCTCCCATCACCCTGATCGCCCTGCTATTTACCATCGTCGCCATGTTCTCCCTCCAGGGTGACAAGATTCTCGCCCTCCCCCTTGACCTGCTGCGCGTGGCGATTCCCTTGCTGGTCTACTTCCTGATCATGTTTTTTCTTTCCTTCTGGTTTGGGAAAAAGGCCGGAGCGAACTACCCCCAGACCACCACTCTTTCCTTTACCGCAGCTTCCAATAACTTCGAGTTGGCGATCGCCGTCGCTGTGGCCACCTTCGGAATTGGGCATGGGGCCGCCTTTGCCGCCGTGGTCGGCCCGCTCGTGGAGGTGCCGGTGTTGATCGGACTGGTGGGCGTGGCTCTCAGGATGAGGAAGGGCTTCCGGCATGAGTGACAGGGAACACATTCTCTTTCTCTGTGTCGCCAATTCAGCGCGTAGTCAGATGGCAGAAGGCCTCGCGCGGACGATGGCCGGCGATGGCATTCTGGTCTCCTCTGCAGGCTCCTCGCCGAGCCGGGTGAATCCTTTGGCAGTAAAGGTGCTGTCGGAAATCGGCATCGACATTTCCGCTCACTTTGCAAAGCGGATGGATAGTCTCGATGCCGAGCCTGTCTCGAAAGTGGTCGTGCTCTGCGCCGAAGAGAACTGCCCGAACTTTCCCGGCGATGTGAAGCAGATCTTCTGGCCTCTTCCCGACCCGAAGACTCTCGATGACTTTCGACAGGTCCGCGATGAACTCCAGGGTCGCCTGAAAGAGCTTTTGGCTCCCCGGTCGAAACCCCGACATGTGCTTTCCCTGGATCTCGAACAGAGACTCGAACTTCCCGACTTTCAGGGTCCAAGATGGCTGCCGGAGGACTGTCGCTGCAAGGCCGTGAAAGTTTGGCGGGATCCTGTTCCAGAGGACCTCACGCCTTACAGCCATCTGATATTGTCGGGTAGCACCTGCTCGGTACTCGATGACCATCCCTTTGTAAAGCCGGTCATGGGATTGGTCCGTGAAGCCGTGGAACGGGGCCTTCCGATTCTGGGCATCTGCTACGGGCACCAGTTTCTGGTGCGCACCCTCCTGGGCGACTCCCATGTGCGGCGATCGCCCACGCCCGAAATCGGCTGGCATCCCGTGGAGCCATTGCCTGATCATGAGGAGCTCTTTGAGGGTCTCCCCAGTTCTTTTTACACCTTTGTGAGCCACTTTGATGAGGTCTGTGACTTGCCGGAGGACTGGCAGGTGATTGCCCGAAGCCAGGACTGCGAGGTGCAGGGCTTTCTCAACCGCAGGTGGAAGCTTCTGGGCTTCCAATTTCATCCCGAGATGGATCTGGAGATTGGCAATGCCTGCTTCCGCTCGGATTTTGATGCTCTCACAGAGCGGGGCTTCGACATGAAGTCCGTGCTGGAAAACGCCCGCGACGATGGAGGTGGCGCGCTGCTGTTTCCCCGCTTTCTGGAGATGGACTGGTAGGTAGTGGATCCGGGAGACCTGTTTCCTTGTTTCCTGCTGCCACTGAGTAGCTGTGAGCGTTGCGACTCTGGCTGGAAGCCAATGCACTCGTGCGCGGATTCGTGCGTCGAAAATGCCATTGGTAGTAGATGTTCCTAAATGCTGAATGTGTTTACGGTGGCACGGGACGCATTCTACACCATGGATCGAGCCGGAGAGTTCCCCTGGGCACAAAGTGACGCGAGTGGCTTTGATATTCCTATCCCTGAAGGGCGCCTGGATGAAGTGACCCACCGTCTTGCTTTTAGATCTTGTAGGGTTAGACTCAAGTGACGAGATCCGGCCTGACAGGGCGAACCAAATCTAGAGGGCTTCCGGGCATCCGAGGAGTATGTTATAA
>JASMLU010000012.1 GCA_030748535.1 Candidatus Krumholzibacteriia bacterium | reverse complement strand
AGAAGGGGAAAGTCGGGTTCCTGGGCGGCAAGGAGGGGTGCCATAAAATGCGTAGGAACAATTTCCCGGCCAGAACTGAAGTATTTCAGGCTGGCTTTGGCAGAGGAATTGCAGGATACTCCTTTGTTCCCGGATAGGCCGGGAAGGGAAGCTCTTTCCAGCACTGTGTTTATAGATTGAGATGAACCAGAAAACGAACCGAAAGACCCTTTCGAAGGTCACCAGAACTCACCGCTATGAGCAGTTCATTCCGCGTGAGAAACGCATCTATGTGAACCGGAACCTGCGCATGGGTTCGATTCGCTGGGTGGGCTTCGACATGGACCACACTCTGGCTCTCTACAATCGCAACTTCATTGAGGCCCTGGCCTTTGACCTGGCCCGTGATGCCCTGATCCGGGAGCGGAAGTACCCGGACTTCCTGAGGGACATTCTCTACGACCCGGACTTTGGCATTCGCGGCCTGATTGTGGACAAGGATGAGGGAAACATCCTGAAGGTGGATCAGTTCAGCTATGTGGCGAAGGCTTTCCACGGGCGGAAGGAACTGGACCGCAACGAGCGGAAGAAAATCTACAGTGCGCGCACCCAGCCTCTGGCCAGTGACCGTTTCTGGAGCAGTGACACCCTCTTTGGTCTGCCGGAGGTTTCCCTTTATGCCTGCTCGGTAGAGGCCATGGAGCGGGAGCTGGGCAAGGTGGACTACCGGAAGCTCTTCGATGACATACGCTACTCCGTGGATCTCGTTCACCGTGACGGGTCTCTCAAGAGGATTATTCTGGAGCGCATGGGGGAGTGCTTTCTGAAGGACCCCGGCCTTCTTCCCACTTTGGAGAAGTTCCGGCTTGAGGGAAAGCGCCTCTTTCTTTTAACCAACTCCGACTACGAATACACCAGCCGCGTATTGAGTCATGTACTCAGCGATCCGCTCCGGGGAAGTTCCTGGTGGGATTACTTCGATCTCCTGGTCGTGGAGTCACGCAAGCCCGGTTTCTTCAAGGGACGGCTTCGCTGGAAACCTGTCGATCATGGCGAGCACCCGGTTCCCACCTTTGCGGGTGGAAACTACCGGCGGCTCGAGCAGGAGATTGGCGCAATCGGCGATGAGATCCTTTACCTGGGGGATCACATTTTTGGCGACATTCTTCGCTCCAAAAAAACAGGCGGCTGGCGCACCGGAATGGTGGTCGAGGAACTCGAGCACGAGATTCTTTCTGCCATGAAAGCCGAAGACAATCAGGAGGAACTCGACCAGATTCAGGACGACAACTCCCGCGTGCTCCTGCGCCTGGAGGCCGTCCGGACCCGCAAACTGGAACTCCGCAATCGCAAGCTCAGCGAATATCGGAGTCTGGACGAAGCCCAGATGCGTGAAATGGATCTCGAATTGCAAGAGGTGGGAGCTTTGGAAAGAGAGTTGGAGGAAGAGCTGTCCAGTAAGCTCATGATCATCCGCGCTCTCGAGGAAGAGGCTCAGAATCGATACAATGCCTACTGGGGATCCCTCTGCAAGGTGGACAGCGAAATCAGTCGCTTCGGCTCGCAGATGAGAGACTACGCCTGTACCTACACAAGTCGGGTCAGTAACTTCCTGGCCTACCCTCCGGACAAGTACTTCCGCAGTCCGGAGGAATTCATGCCCCACGAGATCTAGCGGATCATTACCAGCTTCCGGCTCGACAGGATTTGGCCATTCGCGCGAAGGCGGGCCAGATAGACGCCACTGGGAAGGCTTGCCCCCTGCGTGTCCCTTCCATTCCAGCTCAGTTCATGGCTGCCAGCCCTTCGCCTTTCATTCAGAATCTCGCAGACCTCTCTCCCCCGGATGTCCAGAATACGAAGGTCGATCTGAGCCTCGGTTTCCAGATCAAAGCGCAGGGTGACCTTCGGATTGAAGGGATTTGGCCAGGGGGGCAGCAGTTCACCGCGAGGAGCGGGGATTCCTTCGTCGACTCCCGTTCCCGAGAAACCGGCGGCCTCGACCACTTCTCCCAGCGTGGGACCATTGCTCATGGGGTCAATGGGAGGGAAGTGCTCGTGCCCATCGTACCAGTATTCCTCAAAGCTGTCTGCGGAGATGCACCCCCAGTCGCCTGCGTAGAGGTCGGCAATGACCAGATACACCTCCCGGCCGATCTGGGTCGATGTATTCCAGAAGCGACGGGACATGGAGTGCTTGTTTTCACCGGTCTCGGAAAAGAGAAGCCGGTGATTCTCCTTGTTGACCAGAGCGACGAAACAGGTGTCGGGAAGTTCCCCTCCGCCGACCATGATCATCATCCGGTCGGAACTGACCTCAAAGCTCTCGCTGCGGATCATGCCCGTGGGAGCAAAACCCTGAATCCAGCCCGGGGTATTGTAGCCGGGGTAGGGATAACGCTCATAGGTGGCAATGTAGCCGTTGCCCTGCATGAAGCTGGTCGGCATGCCGCGTTCGCGGGGGTTGTCGCCGAAGGTCGGCTGATTCACGAAAGCCTCGCCAAAGCCCTCCATTTCGGTCCAGGACTCCGAGAGTCCCATCTTGCTCTCCACTACCGGAATGTGGTCTCCGGTTTCCAGATTGGCAGCATCGAAGCGCAGGAAATAGAGCGGCCCGTCCTCCATTTCTACTGAATTGTAGCGACTGAAGAGGAGTTCCCCATTGGCCCAGGTCAGTTCCGGGCCGTTGCCGGAGTCAAAGGTCGTGGCGTTTTCCTTGATCCAGGCTCCTAGGACGAAGAGGTCTTCGCTGTAGAGATGGCTGGTTCCGTAGATGTTCTGCTCTGTGAAGAAGAGGTGATAGTAATCCTGCTCGTCCCGAAGGATCTGCACGCTCTCCAGCAGGTTTTCGGTGTCATTGACGAAGAAGGGCCCCTGATCGGACCAGTTCACCGCATCCGTGCTGAAGGCGCTCCCAACAGCCCCCAGACCATTGGAGGTCATGGCCGTGGTAAGAAGGTAGTAGTAGCCGCTCTGATCGTTGAAGAAGATCTCCGGATCCCGGTTATTTGCC
This sequence comes from Candidatus Krumholzibacteriia bacterium, assembly GCA_030748535.1. NCBI lineage: Bacteria > Candidatus Krumholzibacteriota > Candidatus Krumholzibacteriia > Candidatus Krumholzibacteriia bacterium. The sequence goes on along the minus strand of JASMLU010000012.1, from coordinate 28,330 downwards.
CAGGGACCGACCTCCCAGTTGGACCATTCTCCGGGAACATACAACGGGTTGTCCGGGTGGCGAGTCCACTCGTAGAGATCCTGACTGTAGGCCAGTCCGGTCTGTTGACAGACCACGGAGTCAACTCCGGTGTAGTACATGAACCAGCCCTCGCCCTGCGGGTTGTCGATGATGACCGGCGCCCAGACATAGGAACTTTCCCAGGTCTCCGGGATGACCTCCAGAATCGGATCATGATGGGTCCAGTGCATCAGGTCCGGACTCGTAATGTGACCGAACCATTTCTCCGCCCTCAGCCAGTCCCCCGGCTCCGGCAGATAACTCTGGATGAAGAAGACATGGTAGAGACCCTCATGATAGACCACGGAATGGTCCTTGACCTGCACTCCGATCTCTTCAAGATAGAAGGGCTGCTCAAACTCGAAACTCAGAAGCGCAAGGCTCCCCTGAGTTCCGAAGAGAAGAAGGAGCAGGCAGAGAACTGGACGGATCGGGAAACCCCGCATCGAATTCCTTTCGGTCAATCATATAGAAACACAATGATAACATAGTTTTATATCCAGATCCAGTCCCAGGAAAATGGGATCGGGGCGACCCTGTTTCCCTATTTAGCTCGCCCGACTTTCCGGGAAGTCTTGAAAGCAACCCATCCCTCCTCTATATTCCCTCGGATGCCTGCGAAACCGTGAACCTGTTCCGAGGATTGAAAATGTCCCTTTTGAAGAAAATCCTGCTTTTGGCTCTCATTCTTCTCTCCTTCGCGCTTCCCGTTCTGGCCCAGGGAGGCCAGGCTGAGCTTCTGACTTCCACCGGCTGGGAGTTTCTCCGGAACGGTCAGTACAAGGATGCCATGATGGAGTTCGAGAAGGCTCTTCTCAGCGATCCGGGAAACTTGCGTGCCGCCGAGGGTCTCGGGAAATCCGCCATGCAGATTTCCGAATGGGCCCGCGCCAAGAAGGGCTTCGACATTGCCCACAACCTGAAGCCGGATGACTGCAAGACCACGGCGAACCTGGCCTATGTGGAAATGCGCTTGAAGCATGTGGGCGTGGCTCGCAGGCTCTACGAGCAGGTGCTTGGAAAGCCGGGCGTGAGCGGCTGCGATCCGAACGACAACTATTCCAAGAACCAGTTGGCGACCCTGTATTTCCGGAGCAAGGATCCCAAGCACAAGGATCTTGCCATTCAGCACTTCAACCAGTTGCTGAACACGGAGACCGAAAACAAGAACATCCTGTTCAGTGCCAACTTCTATCTCGGCCAGCTCTATAAGCAGCGGAAGAACTACAAAAAGGCCGTCGAGTTGATGGAGAAGGCTTTCAAGATCATGCCCGACCGTACCAATGGTCGCTACGATCTGGGAGTTCTCTACTTCAACACCGAGGACTATGACAGTGCCCTTGAGCATCTGAACATTGCCTTTGCCGAGAAGGCCAATGACTTCAACATCAACCTGATGCTGGGCCTTTGCTACTACAACAAGGATGATGATTCAGAGGCGATCACCTACCTGCAGAAGGCCGTGAACCTCGTCAAACTGATGAAGCCGGCCGACCAGCCCAAGAAGAATCTTCCGCACCGCTACCTTGCCGACCTCTACCGCGGAAAAGGGGAGCCGGGAAAGGCCATTCGCACCTGTGACGCAGGTCTTCGCATCAGCAAGAACAAGTCGGAGAAGGCCGGCCTGATATGCAGCAAGGCCAAGGCTCTGGAGGATCGCGGCAAGTACGAGGAAGCTCTGGAGCTTTTCGAGTCGGTCATGAGCGATTCCCGCTGGGGCTCCTATGCAAGGCAGCAGGCTCGCCGGCAGGAAGACCTGATCGAACGCCGCTCCATGGGAGGATAGTCATCCAGGAGATCTCGTGAGCCCGAGTTTTTTTCTCGCTTGGCGACACATGAAAAGCCCCCGACGAAGCCGGGCCATCGCATTGACGGCACTGGTGGCAAGCGGGGGCATTTTCACGGGGGTGACGGCGCTTACCCTGATCCTGTCGGTGATGAACGGCCTGGAAAACGAACTGGCGACCCTGATTCACGAGGGGGAAGCTCATGTTCACCTGGTCAGCACGGCTCCCGGCGGACTCGAAGACTATGACTCCCTGATTCAGGAACTGGAAAGCCGCGAAGGCGTCGTGGCCGTTTCCCCCAGCCTACAATCCGAGCTTCTTCTGGTAGCCGAGAGCGGCTCGAAGCGGATTCGCATGCAGACGGCCACACTTCGCGGTATGGATCCCTCCCGGGAAACGACAGTCACGGGGCTTCTCGAGCCGGGTTTTGACTCCTTCGTAGTGGACCCGGAATGGGAAGTGGAGGGGGAGAGTCGCGAGGGCCTGGTGCTGGGTCTTGAACTTGCCCGGAATCTGTCCCTGGGACTCGGGAGCGAGCTTCGTCTGATCATTCCCGATGCACTTTCCTCTCAGGCCAGGGAGATTCACGGAAAAGAAGCCCGGGCAGTTCTGCTTGATGTCGTGGACACCGGACTCTATGAGAGCAATTCAACACTGGTTCTCGCTGACCTCGACTTTGCTTCGGAGTTTCTGGGCAGGAAGGTGAACACACTCCTCATTCGTTGCGAGAGCGCAGAGCTGGCCCCTGACCTGACGGCATCGCTTCGGGAGAATCCTCCTGCCGAAGACCTTCGCATCGAAAGCTGGATGGATCGCAACCAGTTGCTCTTTGATGCCATGGCAAGAGAGAAGCTTCTCATGTACCTATTCCTGATTCTGACCATCACCGTGGCCAGCCTGGGTATTGTTTCCACCCTGACCCTGATGGTCAGCGAGAAGCGGGGAGAGATCGGGATTCTGAGAACCCTGGGCATGAGCCGTTCTGCGGTGATGAGCATGGTTGTCACCGAGGGTTTTCTGGTGGGCTTGGCAGGGACACTCTTCGGGCTTCTTGTCAGCTGGGGACTGGGAAGCTGGTTCCAGCACCATCCCCTGCCCATTCCCTGGGACCTGTTTATCGTGGATCGTCTGCCCCTGATCATGAAACCCGTTGACTTTCTGCTCGTTGCCGGCCTTAGCTTGCTGGTCAGCCTTCTTGCGACCCTGTATCCCGGCTGGGAAGCAGCCCGGCTGAACCCCATCGAGGCAATTCGAAAAGCCTGAGAAGAGAGGATTCGCTTGGGCGTCGATTACGTACTTCCCCATCCCTGTCCCGTACGCTCCGACCTGGGCGAAGCGGGTTTGCGTCGCTGGGCCTTTCTCTACATGGTCTTCAAGTACCTGAGAGATCATCCCGCCGAAAGCGCCAGTGAAACCGGTCCCTGGCAGCTTCCCTCCACCTCGGCCTTCCCGGAGAAGGAGCGCGAGTTCAAGCGCAAAGAAGTCGAGGAAGTGGGGCAAAAGATTGCCACACATCTGAAACATTGTGCCCAATGTCCGGCAAACATGGACCCCGCCTCCGATGAGTTCGGCTGTATCGGAAGGGTCAACTACCCCATAGAATCCTGCTTTGAGGAGTTCCTCGCCGACCGGACACAGCGAGTACTGGATCGGCTGGAAAGCGGCGAGTGGCCGGCCTTTCTGGCTCTCGTGCAGAAGGGCGGCTTTGATGGAAGGTCGATTGCCCGACTTCGTTCCCTGCGGCTGGCTCGGGAAGAACATCTTCTGGAATTGCCCGATGCACTTCCCCTCAAGCGCGTGGGCGACGGTCTGAACACAAATCATCTTCTTGAGGGCATGCTCGGACTCAGGAATCCTGATGCGGGATCGGTATACTCAAGAGAGATTCCCCGCGATCTTGCCGGCGCCTGGCTGGACTTCTATTCGGGGGTTCTCTATGCCACGCTTCCGGAAGAAAGAGTGACCCGCTTTTCCAGAAGCTGTTCGACTTACCTGCAATTTCGCTGGCTTCACCGGGCATTGCGCCTGGCCTGGAAACTGGGCCTGCCGGTCTGGCTGGACTAGCCTACTTCAACATCAGGATTTTGCGGCTTCCCGCCGCCTGTCCATCCACTTGCATCCGGATCAGGTAGATGCCACTGGAGAGTCGCTGGCCCCGGTAATCCCGACCCTTCCAGCTTCTCTGCTGCCTTCCCGCGGACACTTGCTCATCGACGAGAGTTCGCACTTTCTTCCCGGAGGCATCGTGAATGCTCAGGAGAACCTGCCCCGGAGCATCCAGTTCAAAGGTAATCCGTGTCTGCGGATTGAAGGGATTAGGCCAGGGAGCCTCCAGCCTTGCTCCCGGAGTGGCGGGGAGATCCGGGAGTCCTGTCGGATCGTACCCGGCATTGGCAATGACCTCGTTGAAGAAGGGACCATTGTCCATGGGCAGGGAGGGAGGAAGAGGGTCCTCTCCGGTCTCCGTGTACTCGCGAATGGTGTCCACGCTGATGTGTCCCCAGACACCCTGATGAAGGTCGACAATCGCAAGATAGACCTCGTGGCCGACGAGCGAACTGGTGTCCCAGATGCGAAGATCCATCGCGAAGGAATCCTGCCCGGTTTCGGTAAAGAGCTGTCGGCCGGTACTGTTATCAAAGAGAGAGGCGAAACATGTGTCCGGGTGGGCACCGCCACCGACCAGCAGGCTGATGCGGTTCTCGTCCAGTACAAATGGCTCGCCGAGAAGAACGCCGATGGGCAGGTTTCCCTGGAAGCTGCCGGTTGAGGAATCGGCCGGCTCCTGATAATTCTCGTAGGTTGCCAGGTAGCTGTTTCCTTCCATTCCGCTCCTGGCATCTCCCCTCTGCCAGGGGTTGTCTCCCCAGGTCGGCTGATTGTAGAACGCATTTCCGAAAAAGACGGTCCAGTGATCCCGAAGACCCCCGAGCAGGTTGATGCGAGGAACCTGATCCCAGGTTTCCAGTTCGATATTGTCAAAGCGCAGGTAGTAGAAAGTGGAGTCAGCGGTATCGACTCCATTGAAACGACTGTAGACCCACTCCTCCCCGACCCGGCTCACTTCGGCCCCATGCCCTGGATCGATGATGTTCAGGTTGTCCTTGTCCCAGTTGCCGGTCATGCTGCTACTGCTCATGTGGCTGGTGCCGGGGATGTACTGCTCGGTGAAGAAGAGGTGATACAGGCCGTCATCATCCAGGATCAACTGCGCACTTTCGAGCATGTATCCCGTGTCATTGAGAAAGAGAGGGCCTTCGTCCTGCCAGTGAACGAGGTCCTGACTGCGCGCAAGGCTGATGGCTCCCAGGCTGTCGTCTGCGGTACGTGCCGTGTTCAGCATATAGTAGCTGCGCTCGCCGGGAATGTGGAAGATCTCCGGATCCCGGCAGTTGCTCCAGGGCCAGCCCTGGTTTCCCTCGATCCAGAAAGCCCATTCTGAGGGGTGGTAGATCGGGTTCTCGGGGAAGCGTTCCCATTCAAAGAGATCACCGCTCTTTGCGCCCCCCGCGTACTGGGTGAAGAAGTAGTCGACTCCCGTGTAGTAGAGAATCCAGCCATCGCCTTCAGGGTTTTCGATGACCTCGGGCGCCCAGATACAATCGCTCTCCCAGGTTCCGGGGCGGACGTGAAGGATGCTGTCCTGCCGGGTCCAGTGGCAGAGATCCGGACTCGTGATGTGACCGAGCCACTTTTCATTCCTTCGCCAGTCCCCCACAGAATCTGGCGGGAAACTCTGGATGTAAAAGACATGGTAGAGATTATCATGGAAGACCAGCGCGTGGTCCTTGACCTGCACTCCCGGCTCTTCAATGAAATAGGGTTGCTCGAAATCAAAGAGTGCGCCTGCAGAGGCCAGCCCTGCATAGAGGGTCAGGAGACAAAAGACCCGAAGGGGTCTTTTGGGGAACAGAATCCTGGCGAGCATTAGGCCTTCCGGGAGCGGGTTCAGGGGCTAATTATAGCACGGGATATTTCCGGGGTCAAAACTCAGGTACCGCACTACCCTGTCGTGCCGGAAGCGGTCTTATGGTTCCCGGCCCGGAATTTCCACCCCGGCCAGTTGCCAGACCATTCCGAGCAGGGCCTGAGTGGAAGACCGCAGGAAGGCGGGGTTCACGGCCCCGAGAGTGTCCTGCATCGTGTTGGCCAAGGGGAAGGCATCCTCGGGACCTTCATGAAGCCAGAGGGCGGGCAGACCATAAAACCAGAACCAGTGATGGTCGCTGCTCGAGTGAGCGGGAAAGACCACTTCCAGAGTGTCGAGCCGGACGTTTTCGCAGATTTCCCCTGCGAGCGGAAGGAGGGAGGCCGCCAGATCCACACTGATGTCGTCACAGACAATCGTGAGATCGGCTTCATCGGCATCGTAGCCGACCATGTCCACATTGAGGAAGCAGATCAGGGAATCGGGGCCGTCTTCCTGATGCCATTGCTGGGCAATCGGGCGGCTGGCCTTGAGCCCGACTTCCTCGGCGGCCAGGAGGATGAGTCGAAGGGAGTTTTCTGTTTCGGCATCTTTCAAAAGCCGGGCGACTTCCAGCACTGCGGCAACACCCGAGGCATTGTCCACGGCACCGGGCGCGCGGGCCGTGGAGTCCGTCCAGGATTCCGGGTAAGCCTGGCAGTCCCAGTGCGCTCCTACGAGAACCTGTCTTTCCGGATAGAGAGTCCCCGGGAAATCCACAACGACATTGGCCGAGCGGATTGTGGCTCCATGAAAGCTGAACTCAATGCTGTCGAGACGAGCTTCATTGCCCTGTTCCTCAAGGTAATCAAGGAGCAGGTTCAGGGTCTCGTTGCAGGCGCTTTCGTACTCCATCCAGCGGCTCTGGATTGCCGAGAGCCCGGTCACCGTCTCCATGAGCCTGTCCCGGGAAACCTCTCCGGCCCGAGAGGCGAGATCGACATTCTCTTCGGGGGGAAGCAGTCCACAGGAAATCAGGAGAAGGCAGAGGGACAGGAGTATTTTCATAGAGCGAGACTAGTCGTCGTATCGGAGGCTTGCAAGCGCGGATTGGGCTTGTCTTGAGCTTCCCTGAGGATTAGGATCAGGTCAAAGGAAAGGATTGAGATGGACAGCAATCTCGCACTCGAATTTGTACAGGTTGCGGAACTGGCCGCCATTGCCGCCGCCCGCATGATCGGTCGCGGCGACGCTGATGGAGCCGATCAGGCAGCCGTGGAGGCCATGCGTGCGGCCTTCAATCAAATGCCGATGAACTCGACTGTGGTGATTGGCGAAGGCGAGCGCGATGAGGCACCGATGCTTTTTATCGGGGAGAGGGTAGGCACAGGCGAGGGCCCTGTCTTCGACATTGCGCTCGATCCTCTCGAATGCACGAACAGCGTGGCCTACGGAAAACCCAACTCTCTGGCCGTTCTGGCCGTTGCACCGGAAGGCCGCTTCCTTCATGCTCCCGACACTTATATGGAGAAGATCGCTGTCGGTCCCGATGCTGCGGGCGTGGTGGATGTGACCCTCGGTCCCGAGGAGAACCTGAAGAATCTTGCGAAGGTCAAGGGAGTTCCCGTGGAGGAACTGACGGCCGTGATTCTCGACCGGGAACGCCATGAAGAACTGATCCAGCGTGTCCGGGGCATGGGCTGTCGTATCAAGCTGATCACCGATGGCGATGTCTCTGCGGCCATTTCCACTTCCACGCCGGGAAGCAATGTGGACATCCTGATGGGCATCGGTGGGGCACCCGAAGGGGTTCTCGCCGCTGCGGCCCTGCGTTGCCTCGGTGGCGACATGCAGGCCCGTCTCGCCTTCCGCAACGACAATGAGCGGGAGCGCACCATCGCCATGGGAACAGATCCGGACAAGGTTTTCGAAATCCATGATCTGGCCGCCGGTGATGACATTCTCTTTGTGGCCACCGGCATCACGCCGGGCGACTATCTCGATGGTGTGAACTTCAGCGATTCGGGCTGTTCGACCGAGACCATGTTCATCCACAGCGCTACGGGAACCTTCCGAATCATTTCTGCGGAGCATCGCTTCGACTGGAGCCCCTGATGGCGCTTGCCATTCGGGAAACCCTTGAGGAGATGCAGGATTTCCTGGACTGGAAACGCCGTCACCATCCCGACTGGCCGGATCTCCGTCTGGAGTGGGGGCTGTTTCAGCAACTTCTTGCCGCTCTCTCTCCCGGGGAGGAAAAGTCCGGGGAGCGGATGCTCCGGGGACGGACAGTTCTGGAGGAATCCCTGAAGAAGGACCAACCCTTTGCCGCCTTCCTGAGGTGGAAGGAGTGGATGGACGCGGGAGGTTTTGATGCGGCACCTCCCTCTCCGGATTCCCTGTCCGGCGATCTGGCCGAGCGATTGGGAAACCCGGACCTGGCTTCCCTTCTTCTGAAGAAAGTAGCTCTGGAAAACGCAGATCCCGTATTGCTCTTGGCCTCTCGCTGTTCTCCTTATTCCCGAATCTTCTCTGCCATGTGTGAGTTTCTTGCCGTAAAGGGAAGCCGGGAAGAGGCTCTGGAAGCAGCGGCCTGGGCGGCACTGCTTTCCGGGGAACCGGCTCGCCACTGGAGTCTTTCGGCTCATGTCGAGTCCATCTGCGGCGAGCCCGATTCTGTGGCATCCGGTCTGGAGGAGGGGCTTCGCTCCTGTCCCGGGCATCCGGATCTCTTGCGTGAACTTGCCCGCGAACTGGAAAGGCTCGGCAAGCTGGATCTTGCAATCGAGAAGATGGAGGAAGCCGTGGAGGCTCGTCCTGCCTGGCCGGACCTTCGATTTGAACTGGCCCGGCTCTATCGGGACAGCGAGCAGGAGGAAGAATCGCTCGAGCAATTCGGAAAGGCTCTGGAATTGAATCCCTCCTATGAACAGGCCGCCACGCTTCGGGCAGAGTTGTTCCAGAGCCTGGGGGAAACGCTTCCACCGGATCTGGACGATCTGGTTTCCGAGGAGAGTCCACACCATCGTATCTACCGAATGCTCAGCGAGGTATACGCGGAACGGGGCGATGAGCGCCGGGCGGATTATTTCGCCAAGCGGGGCGCGAAGGGCTCTTCCCGACACTGAGTCGCTTCCCCCGAGGGCCAGCCTGTGCTAGTGTTTTTCCATGGAACTCTTCGAGAGGAAGGAAGCGGCGCCTCTGGCAGACCGCATGAGGCCCGATCGTCTGGACGGTTTCGTGGGGCAGGAACATCTGCTCGGGGAAGGCCGTGCCCTTCGTCGCTTCATTGAAAGCGGTCAACTGAGCAGTTCCCTGATCTTCTGGGGGCCTCCCGGAACTGGCAAAACCACTCTGGCCCGCATTCTTGCGGGTGTCGTGGATGCTCATTTCGAGAACTTCAGTGCCGTGACCAGCGGGGTCAAGCATGTGCGCGAGATCGTGAAGGCCGCGCGCGAGCGGCTTCTATTGCACTCACGTCGCAGCCTGCTCTTTGTCGATGAGATTCACCGCTTCAACAAGGCCCAGCAGGATGCCTTTCTTCCCCATGTCGAAGACGGGACGATCATTCTCGTGGGTGCCACCACCGAGAATCCCAGCTTCGAGGTGAACAGTGCCCTTCTCAGTCGCAGCCGGGTTTACACTCTTCGCGCTCTCGGGGAAGAGGATGTCCTGACCCTGCTCCGAAGGGCTCTGGTGGATTCAGAACGGGGGCTTGGAGACCGGGGACTTCGGGCAGAGGACGGGGCGCTGGAACTGATTGCCGCCGGCTCCGGGGGCGATGCTCGTAGTGCGCTCAATGCCCTGGAGATGATCGCCGGGAGCCTCGAGGGCGAGACCCTGATCCCCCGGGACTTTGTCGCCGAGAACTTTCTTCGTGGCAGCCATCTCTATGACAAGGCGGGCGAAGAGCATTTCAATCTCATCAGCGCGCTTCACAAGAGCCTTCGGGACAGTGATCCGGATGCTTCGCTCTACTGGGCGACGCGAATGCTGGAAAGCGGCGAGGATCCGCTCTACTTGGTCCGCCGGCTTCTGCGCTTTGCCAGCGAAGACATTGGCAATGCCGATCCCCGCGCCCTGTCTGTGGCCGTGGACACGATGCAGACCGTGCATTTTCTCGGGATGCCCGAGGCCGATACTGCCATTGCGCAGTGCGTACTTTATCTGGCCACGGCCGTGAAAAGCAATGCTGCCTATCGGGCCATCAAGGCGGCGAAAGAGGATGTTGAAAGTCTGCCGGACGCTCCCGTTCCCCTTCACCTTCGCAACGCTCCCACGAGGCTGATGAAGGAACTCGGATACGGGGACGGATATCAGTACGCCCACAATGATCCGGACGCGAAGGTCGATCAGGAGCACTTCCCTGAAGAAATCGGACGACGCAAGTACTACCATCCGGTCAACCGGGGCTATGAGTCCCGCATCCGGGAGTTTCTCGAGTGGCTGAAGAAGTAGGGGAATGGTGGCGGACTTTCTTTGAGGGTCCCTGGCTGGACTTCCAGCGTGCCATGGATCGCCCCGGTGAGACAGAGCCTGCTCTGCACTTTCTGCTCGATCATCTCCGCCTGAAGCCCGGGGACCGGGTTCTGGACCTGGCCTGCGGTGACGGGCGCATCGCCCGCCCCCTGTCCCGGCTTGGATATCGGGTGACCGGCCTGGATCATTCCCGGGATGTACTGGATCGCGCCCGGGAAGCAGCTCTTGAGGAAGGGCTGAAAGCAGACTTCCGCGAGGGAGACCTGCGGCGACTCCCTTTCCGTGCGAGCTTCGATGCCGCCTTCTGCTGGTGGGGGAGTTTCGGCTATTTCAATGAAAGCGGGAACCGGAGCTTCCTGCGAGGGGTCTTTCGCGCCCTTCGTCCCGGAGCCATTTTCATTCTCGACAGTGAATGCGAGGAAACGCTTCTCCCCGAGTTTATGGAAAGACAGGAGCGCAAGATCGGGGATCTCCGGCTTCGCATTCGGAACCGATTCGACCCGCTCACGCGGCGCATCGAGTCGGACTGGAGTTTCGCAAAGGATGGCATTCGGAGAAAACGCCACAGTTCTATCCGCCTCTATCGTCTGTCGGAGATCAAGAGCCTCTTTCGGGAGGCCGGTTTCGAGAAGATTCGTTCCCTGGGAAGCCTGGAGGGCGAAACCGTCAAGGAAGGCTCTCCCCGTCTTCTGATGCTCGCAAGAAAGCCCTGGACAGAAAAATAACTCACTGCTGTATAATGGTTTACAGGTTTCATCCTTTTCCGGCTCGCATCCTCGCAAGTTCCTCGCTATGCTCTTTCTGCTCATGTTCTTGGCTTTCCTGAATCGCAGGCTGGGAGTTTGTCTTCTGGTCTTGACCTTCCTGTCCCTTCTTTCGCATTCCCCTGTGGAGGCGGAAGAAGTGTATTTTGCGAACGCGGAACTTTCCGTCTTGCGGGTACAGATCCTGCAATCCGGGCGACAATGGTATCCCGAAATGAACCCCCGCCTGCGCATGGATCCCGGGGACCGTGCCTCCCGTCTTCTGCCCCTTTCCTCCCGCCAAGCTTCCTCCTTCCCTGCGGACTTCGAACGCCGGGATTTCCCCGATCCGATCCTGCGCCATCTGGATTGGGGAGATAGTGGGCAGTTTACCGGCGGCATCCGGGAGCAGGGGGATTTTGGAGACTCCCGACTGCAGGCCCTGACGGCGGCCCTCGAGTCTTCCTTCCTGCTGTCGGTGTCGGCAGCGAAGCCGACGGACTTCAATCTTTCCGAGCAGCAGTTCTCTGACCTATTGCAGAGCCGTGGCAGGGAATCCAGTCCGGACAGGATGGCGGTCCTCTGTGAACTGGCCAGCCGGGAAGCTCTCTATGAGGAACACGCCTGGCCGGTGAGCAGACAGAGTACCCGCAGTTTTCGTTTTGAGGAGGCGGAACTGATCTGTCGCAGTCCCAATCCTGCAGCACTTCGTTATGCGCTGGAAAGCCGGGGTCCCCTGCTGACGGAAATGCGGGTCTTTCCCAGTTTTGAAGCCTATGGCGGTGGGGTATATCAGGAACTTTCCGGCGAGACTCCCCTGGGTGTGCAGGCCGTTTTATTGATCGGATACGATCTGGACGAGTCCAGCTGGATTGTCCGAAACAGTTGGGGCGAAGAGTGGGGAGAGGAAGGAAACTGTCGGATCTCCTGGAAGAGCCGCTCCGGGATCGGAACCCTGGCTCGCTCCTTCTCCTCTCTGCCCGGGGAAGGTCCCCATGCCTTCATGCGTCTGGAACTGGGAGTCCAAAGCAGTCGCGAGCCGCTGTTCTGGGAGGACGCTTCGATCTCACCGGGAAGCAGGATTGTTCGCATCGACTGGGATTTCGACGGGGATGGTCGCTGGGATGCCGGGGGTCCGGGCCCCCATGAGGTGTTCTTCCGCGAAGAAGGGTTCTTTAGCCCCCGCCTGAGAGTTCGGGATCGTGCAGGGCGCATCGACGAACAGGTTCTCCGGGATGCGATCGAGGTGCGATACGAGGGCCCGTCCTGGTTCGTGGATTCCGAAAGAGGAAGCCCCTACGGAAGCGGGTCGGCAAAGGATCCTCTGCAGCGCATCGACGATGCTCTCGCGCGGGCCTTCCCCGGCGACAGCATCCTCCTTCGTCCGGGTATCTATCGGGGAATCCACAATGTGGATCTTCAGCCCGGCGATGTCCTTCTTCGGGGAAGCGGAGAACTGGGCGAGGTGATTCTTGATGGTGAAGGGCGAAGCCGGCTCCTGCACCTGAAAGAGGGGCAGAAACTGACACTGGAAAACCTGGTGCTTCGGCGGGGTTTTGCAGACAGAGGCGGCGCGATTCTCTGCGAGGAAGGCACGATCCTGGAAGCCCGGAGCTGCATTTTCGAAAACTGTGAGGCCGAAGAAGGCGGTGCGATTTTCAGTACCGCATTCAGCCTTCTCTCCGAGGTCAGCTTCCTGCAAAACCGTGCCGGCTCCGGCGGCGCTCTTTTTCGGAGCGGCGGTGACTTGCGCATTCTCAGTGGCCACTTTGAGGAGAATCAGGCCAGCTCCCCGGATGCAAAGGGCGGGGGTGCGATTCACTCTTCGGAGGACGGTCTCCTGTCCGTGGACAACTCCCTTTTCCTGTACAACCAGAGCCAGGCCATTGGAGGCGCGATCTCTCATGAGAGTGGCGAGGCCCGCTTGCGCTTTCTCACTTCCTTTGGAAACTCCTCTCTCAGTGAAGGTGCCTCTCTTGCTTTCATCGGGGGGGAAGCGGAGGTGATGAACAGCATCTTCTGGCAGGATCACTCGCCGGAGGGAACCGCGGTCCTCCCCAACGCAGGAACCCGACTTCATCACTGTCTGCTGGAAGGGGACTTTCCCGGCGAAGGTAATCTTGCCGGCGACCCTCTCTTTGAGGCCCCGGAAGCTGGTGATTTCCATTTGAGGGAAAGCAGTCCCTGCCTTTCTGCTGCAATGCTTCAGGAGGATCTGTCTCGGGATGCCGAAGGCTTCCCCCGTTTCCGCCCGGAGGGATCAAGCCCCGATCTGGGTGCTTTTGAGTCCGCTTTCTCGGCCTCGCCCCGGGAGATTCGGGACGAGGAAGTCCTGGCAAGGGTGCAGATTGCTGGCAATGTGCCCAATCCCTTCAACCCGACGACCCGCATTTTCTTTGAGCTGGAGGAAGCGGCGGAACTGAACCTCACAGTCTTCAGCACTTCGGGACAGGAAGTGGCGCGACTTCTCGAGGAAAGTCTGCCTGCAGGAATGCATGAACTTTCCTGGACGGCCATCGGGGAAGAGGGCGAGCCTCTGGCCAGCGGCGTTTATCTTCTTCGCCTCGAGTGCCTCTTCCCGGACGGACGGGTGGAGATGGCCCTGCACAAGATGAGCCTCATCAAGTAGATTCGCTCCGGATCTCCCCTGTCATCGGCACGAAGCGGACGGGACAAATCACCTCTTCTTCTCCTCTCTTGTTGAAGCGAATCAGTTTCTGGGGAAGCTCTTCGAGAGGGGCGATGAGGACACCATTGTGATCCAGTTGTGCGAATAGCGCCGGGGGAATGAAGGGAGCTGCGGCCGTGAGAAGAATGACATGGAAGGGAGCGGCCTCGATCCAGCCCCGGTATCCGTCTGCCAGCCTGTATTCGATATCTCCGTATCCTGCCGTTTTCAGATTCTTTCGGGCCTGCTTTCCCAGTGTTTCCAGAATCTCGACAGTCCATACCCGGCATCCGCATGCGGCCAGAACGGCCGTCTGGTAGCCGGAACCCGTGCCGATCTCGAGAACCCGGAGACCGGGTCTGGCTCCGGCCAACTCGGTCATGAGGGCCACGATGTAGGGTTGGCTGATGGTCTGTCCCTGGCCGATGGGGAGGGGAGAATCGGAGTAGGCTTCTTTTTGGAGGGATTCGGGGACAAACAGGTGGCGGGGCACTTCTTCCATGGCCGCCAGCACACGGGGATCCTTCACGCCGCGAGCCCGAATCTGCTTTTCCACCATTTGCTTCAGCATGGATGAAGTCTAGCTCCCGAATTTCCCGCTGAAAAGGACGATTCCCTCCGGATTGACGATTCCTCCGGAATGGGCTAGCTTGTCATTCTTGCCAACTCGATCCGGAGGTCGCGATGAAAGTGCGCGTGTGGTGCATAATCTCCTTCTTGTTCGTCAGTCTCCCCCTTCTTGCCGAACCCGGTGTTCCCGGAGTTCCTCCGGAACTTGGAGGACCCGGCTTTGAAGAGTGGGTCAAGGGCCAGCCCGGATGGAAGACCGCCACACCCTCGGCTGTGGGCAACCCGGAGGCCGTCAAGGGCGGGAAACTTCGTATGGCAATGGTGGAGTTTCCCTCGACCCTTCGAATTGTGGGCAAAGACTCCAACAGCACCTTTCTTTCTGCGGTTTCCAGCCTTCTCTTCAACTCCCTCCTGACTCTCGACAGCAAAACTCTTGATATTGCTCCGGATCTCGCCACTCACTGGCGTATCTCCGAAGACAAGATGACTTTCAGTTTCCGCATCAATCCGGAGGCTCGCTGGTCTGACGGCATGCCCGTGACCAGCGATGATGTCATCGCGTCCTGGCAGCTCCGGGTCGATGAGGGCATCCTGATGCCCTACACTAACATTCTCTATGGGAAATACGAGGAGCCGGTGGCGGAAAGCCCCTACCTGGTTCATGTGACCACGATTGAGGAGAACTGGCGCCACTTCCTCTACTTCGGGATTTCCCTGGCTCTCATGCCCGCGCACATTATCGGGGGAATGGATGGATCGGAGTATCTGGAGGAGTTTCAGTTCAAGAGCATGCTGGGAACCGGTCCCTATGGAATCGACGAGGACAATATCGACACGGGCCGAAGCGTTGTCATCACCCGTCACAAGAACTGGTGGAACGCCGATGCCCCGGAGAATCGGGGTCTCTACAATTTCGATGAAATTGAGTGGGTCGTGGTCATGGACGAGCGCCTGCATCTCGAGAAGTTCAAGAAGGGCGAACTGGACGTCTATGCGGTCGGCAAGGCGGCCTGGTGGGTCAACGAGTTCAACTTCGACGAGATTCAGCGCGGAGTGGTGCAAAAGAGAAAGATCTACAATGAGAAGGTTCGAGGCATCAGTGGACACGCCCTGAACATGCGGGAGATGCCCTTCAATGACATTCGCGTTCGCAGGGCCATGGCGCATCTCTACAACCGTGACAAGCTCATCGACAAGCTCTTCTTCAACGAATACGACAAGAACTTCAGCTATTTTCCCGGGGGCGTTTACGAGAATCCCGACAATATCCGCTACGAATATGACCCGGTGAAGGCTCAGAAACTACTGGCCGAAGCCGGCTGGGATTCCAAGAACTCAGATGGCTGGCTTGTCAATAATGCGGGCGATGTTTTCGAACTGACCCTGACCTTTGACAGCCCGAGCTGGGAAAGGATCCACACGGTCTTTCAGGAAGACCTGGCCAAGGCGGGTATCAGGCTCCACATGAAGCAGATGACCTCTGCCACCCAGTTCAAGAACAACATGGAGCACAACTTCAAGATTGCCTTCCAGAGCTGGGGTGGTCTCTTCTGGCCCAACCCGAACAGTTCCTGGCATTCCCTTACCGCCGACGAAACACCCTCGACCAATATCTGCGGGGTCAAGGATGCCTATATCGACTCCATCGCGAAACTCTACGATGAGGAATACGATCAGCGGCGCCGGGAGGAACTGATCCGGAAGATCGACTATCGTCTCAGTGAGCTGTCTCCCTATGCTCTGGCCTGGGCCGGGCCTTTCCATCGCCTTGTCTTCTGGAACAAGTTCGGCTTCCCGGAGGGATATGTGGGGAGAACCGGAGATTACCTGGCAATCCAGAGCCTCTGGTATGAGGATCCGGCTCGCAAGAAGGCCATGGATGCGGCTATTTCCGATCCATCCATGACCCTGCCCGTGGGGGAAACTCTGGATCGATACTGGCCGAAGCGACTGGGTAAAAACTAGAATGACCGCCTATTTCATCCGTCGTTTTCTGCTGATCATCCCCACCTTTCTGGGGATCACGATTCTTGTCTTCACCATCATGCAGATGGTGCCTGGCGGCCCGCTGGAGCAGGAGATGCTCAACCTTCAGGCCGGACTGATGGCCGGGGGCGAAGGCGGGGGCGGCGGCAGCGGCGACATGGTCGGCCACATCGAGATTCCTCCCGATGCCCTGGAGGAAATGAAGCGCTTCTACGGCTTCGACAAGCCCGGCCCCGTTCGCTATCTGCGTTGGCTGGGCCTTTGGCCCCGTGAAATGGATGGAGTCACTCTCAAGCCCGGCAAGTGGAAGAAACTTCAAAAGGGCGTGAAGGTTCGGGCGCTGGAGCTTTCGGAGAAACCCGGCGAGTTCGAGCTGGAATACGACTTCAGCAAACTCCGCAAGAACTGGCAGGTTGCCGAAGTCAGGGAGATGGCTTCCGGGGAACAGGAACTTGTCATTGCCTGGCTGAAGTTCAAGGGTTCCTGGGTTCGACGCATGGAGGATTCCCTGCTCGTGAATCCCGGCGAGTGGACAGCACTTCCTGGCAACATTCTCGGGCGCGTTCTTTCCGGAGAGGGAGATCCTTCTCTCTGGCCCGTGGAAATCGATACCGCACCCCTGGAAAAGAAATGGCGCATCACCAGCATTGAGCAGCCGGAGGAATCGGGCGAGCCGACGAAGGTCATCGTCGCCTGGACCCGTTTTTCCGGACTACTGACCGGCGATCTCGGCCGAAGCTATGTCTATGCGAAGCCTGTCGGCGAAGTGATCCGCGCGCGGTTCCCGATTTCGATCTACTTTGGATTGATCGGTTTCATGCTCAGCTATCTGGTCTGCATTCCCCTGGGAGTGATGAAGGCTATCCGTCATGGAAGCCGCTTTGACGCGCTTTCGAGTGCCATCGTGCTGATCGGCTACTCCATTCCCGGTTGGGCGCTCGGTGCCGTGCTTCTGGTGCTCTTCGGAGGGGGGAGCTTCTGGGATGTCTTTCCCCTGGGCGAATTCCGAAGCCCCGGCTGGGAGGACTTTACCATTTGGCACAAGATCACCGACCAGGTTCATCATACGATTCTGCCCGTGATCGCCTACATGGTCGGCAGCTTTGCCACGCTGACTGTGGTAATGAAGAACTCTCTTCTGGAAAATCTGGGACAGGACTATGTCCGGACAGCCTTTGCGAAAGGTCTGCATGAGCGAAAGGTCGTCTTCGTCCATGCCCTGAGAAACAGCCTGATCCCCATTGCCACAGGACTTGGGCACCTCTTGAGCCTGATTCTGGCCGGCAGCTATCTCATCGAGAAGGTCTTCAATATCCAGGGATTCGGTCTTCTTGGGTTCACCAGCATCCTGAAGCGGGACTATCCCGTGGTGCTCGGGATTCTCGTGATTGGAGCCCTGCTTCGACTCTTCGGGAACATTTTCAGTGACATCCTTTATGCGGTGATTGATCCGCGCATCCGCTTCAAGTAGGAAGAAAATGGCCAGGAAGGACAAACAGACTGCAAGCGTGAGTATCTTTCGCAAGCGATTGCGGAAGTTCAAGACACTCAAGCGTGGCTACTATTCCTTTCTTATTCTCAGCAGCCTCTATGCCCTGAGTTTCCTGCTCCCGCTTCTTGTGAACAACAAGCCAGTCTGGATGAGCTATGAGGGCAAGGCCTACTTCCCCATGACGAAGCACTACGAGGCCGAAATCTTTGGCATGTCCGGGAGCGGTGAGCCGGACTATCGCAAACTGCAGGTCAAGTTGAAGGAAGAGGGCAGCGGCCGCATCATCATGCCGCCCTATCCCTATCATCCCAACGAGTCCCTGCTGGAATTGCCGGGACAGCCGCCGCACTTTCCCAGTGCCGAGCACTGGTGCGGCACGGACAACCGGGGTCGCGATGTCTTTGCTCGCCTGGTCTACGGCTTCCGCATCTCCATCAGCTTTGCCCTGATCACCATGACGATTTCCTATATCGTGGGAATCACGATTGGAGCCCTCCTGGGATACTTCGGCGGACGCTTCGACATAACGATGCAAAGGCTGATTGAGGTCTGGAGCTCGATGCCCTTCCTCTACACGATTATCATCATCAGCTCAATTTTGCAGCCGACCTTCCTGCTCCTGGTCTTCGTACTTACTCTCTTCGGCTGGATCGGCATGACCTACTATGTCCGCGGTGAGTTCTACCGGGAGAAGGCGAAGGACTATGTCGCCGCAGCCATCGCAATGGGAGCCGGACACCGGGAAGTGATCTTCCGCCACATTCTGCCCAATGCCTTGACTCCCGTGGTCAGTTTCGCGCCCTTTGCCGTGGTGGCCTATATCGGTTCACTGGTGAGTCTGGACTTCCTTGGGTTCGGCTTGGCACCACCCACGCCAAGCTGGGGCCAGTTGGTTCAGCAGGGCATGGATGATATCACTTTTGCCTGGTGGCTGGTGCTGACTCCTCTGTCCGCGCTCTTTATGACCCTGCTCATGGTGGTCTTTATCGGGGAGGCCGTGCGTGAGGCCTTTGATCCCAAGGTATTCTCGAGGTTACGCTGATGAAGAAGCTATTTGAAATCCGCGGGCTCGTGACCCGTTTCAATACAGAGGCGGGGCTGGCCACGGCCGTTGACGGCGTGGACTTCGACATCTATGAGGGCGAGGTTCTCGGCATCGTGGGAGAAAGCGGAAGTGGCAAGAGTGTGACCGCGCTCAGCCTGACCCGCCTGATTCCCAACCCGCCCGGCGAGGTGGCCGAGGGCGAGGTTCTCTACAAGGGCCGCGACTTGCTCCAACTCAAGTACTCGGAACTGCACAAGATTCGTGGCAAGGAAATCGCCATGATCTTTCAGGAGCCGATGACCAGCCTGAACCCGGTGTTCACCATTGGCTACCAGGTTCGGGAGATCATCGAACTTCACGAGGATCTATCCAGAGCCGAGGTGCAGCGCCGGGCCGTCGAGATGCTGGAGCTTGTCGGTATTCCCGATGCTGAGAAACGCATGAAGGATTACCCACATCAGTTTTCCGGAGGAATGCGGCAGCGCGCGATGATCGCCATGGCGCTGGCCTGCAACCCGGCCCTTCTCATCGCCGATGAACCGACCACGGCTCTGGATGTCACGATTCAGGCACAGATCATCGAACTCATGCTCACGGTCAAGGAGAAGCGCCCCGAAGCGGCGGTCATGCTGATCACTCACGATCTGGCCGTGGTGGCCGAGACCTGCGAGCGCGTCATCGTCATGTACGGAGGCAAGATCCAGGAGATGGCGGAAGTGGGGGAGCTGTTCCGGAAACCGCTTCACCCCTACACCCGGGGGCTTCTCGAGAGTCTGCCACGCCCCGGGGAAAAGAAAGAGGAGCTATCGACGATTCGTGGCATGGTCCCCAGTATTTTCGATATGCCTCTTGGCTGCAAGTTCTGCACACGCTGCGATCTTGCCGAAGAACGCTGCTTTACGGAAGAGCCGGAACTTCAGGAAGTCTCCGAGGGACACAAGCTCCGTTGTCATCTGCCCATGGGAGGGTCGGCATGAGCAAGACCATCCTGAGCGTGAAGGATCTCAAGGTTTACTATCCGATCTTCGGCGGCGTGATGTTGCGGAAAGTCGCAGAGGTGAAGGCTGTCGATGGAGTGGACTTCGAACTCATTGAAGGTGAAACCCTGGGTCTGGTCGGCGAGTCCGGTTGCGGGAAAAGCACGGTGGGTCGTTCGATCCTCAATGTCCTCTGGACCACGGCACCCGACGTGGAGATTTCCGGCGAAATCAACTTCCATCGGGACGATCAATGCACGAATCTGGTCGGCCTGAATCGCAAGAAGATGAAACCATTCCGCACGGACCTGCAGATGATTTTCCAGGATCCCTACAGCTCTCTCAATCCGCGCATGACGGTGGGGCAGATCATTGAAGAGCCGCTGAAGATCCACAAGAAGGAAATGGGCAGGGCTGAGCGCATGGAGCGCGTAGGCTGGCTACTCGACAAGGTGGGCCTGAGCGCAGAGCAGAGCAATCGCTATCCCCATGAGTTTTCCGGCGGGCAGCGTCAGAGGATTGGTTTTGCAAGGGCTCTTGCCACCAATCCTAAAGTGATCATTGCCGATGAGCCGGTCAGCGCACTGGATGTTTCCATTCAGGCTCAGGTCATCAACCTGCTGAAGGAACTTCAGAACGAATTCGGACTGACCTACCTCTTCATCGCCCATGACCTCAGTGTGGTCGAGCACATCAGTGACCGCATTGCCGTGATGTACCTGGGGAATATCGTCGAGATCGGTGCGGCGAAGGATGTGTATTTCAATCCTTCCCATCCTTACAGCAAGGCCCTTCTCTCCGCCGTTCCCCTGCCGGATCCCGATCGTGCGGAGAAGGGGCAGAGGATCGTCCTCAAGGGCGATGTTCCCACTCCCATCAACAAGCCCTCCGGCTGTGCCTTCCGGACCCGTTGTCCCATCGCCAGGGAAGAGTGCGCCGGGGAAGTTCCGAAACTGAAGGAAGTCAGTCCGGGGCATTTCGCCGCCTGTCCTTATCATGAGGAAATGAAAGGCTAGTCCCGGTCCGGCAAGCCCGGACGCACCATGAGGGACTTCTCCCTTTCACAGAGAGCCTGCCCCGGAGCTGCCTTCCGGGGCTTTCTCACATAGCGTTTTTCCGTGAAGATGACCGGGACTAGCCCGCTGTTTCGCGCCTTGCTGAACCAGGCGGCGATGGCGGCCGTTTCCTCCAGAATATGCTTTGGCACTTCCTTGTGTCCGGCCATGCGAAGCAGGACATGGCTGCCGGACACGGATTGGGCATGGAACCAGAGGTCTTTCTGCGAGGCAGCCTTGTGCGTGAGTTCGTCGTTTTCGCGGTTGTTGCGACCCACCCAGACCTGCCATCCGCCCTTCAGTTCAAAGCGGCGAAAGGGAAGGGACTCCGGCTGCGGGGTTTTTTTCTTCCGTGGCTCTTTCGGTGCTTGGGGCAGCCAGAGACTCAGGAGACCTTCTTCTTCCTCTTCGTCCAGAAGCTTGTCGGCCTTTCGCAGCAAGTTGCCGGATGTGCGAATTTCACTTTCACACTGTTCGAGCCGTTTGCGGATGAGTTCAAGTCCGCGCTCTGCTTTTCCCGCCCGCTTGTAGAGCCGGTCCAGATTTTTCCTCGGGCCATCGCCGGAGTTCAGTTCAATATGCAGGATCCGGCCTTCCTCGTGGACATCCTCCAGTTCGATGCTCTCCATTCCCCGCTTCGCCTGAGACAGCTTGGCGGCCAGAGTGTCCGCCTGCCGACGCAGTTCCTCTCCGCCTTCGGCACCGGAAAGATCCTCACGGAGTTTGACTTGAAGGCGCTCGGCTTTACTACCA
The DNA here is from genome assembly GCA_030748535.1 of Candidatus Krumholzibacteriia bacterium. Classification (NCBI taxonomy): domain Bacteria; phylum Candidatus Krumholzibacteriota; class Candidatus Krumholzibacteriia; species Candidatus Krumholzibacteriia bacterium. The sequence continues at coordinate 6,808 of JASMLU010000012.1, read as the reverse complement.
ATTGAAGTGTGGTGGCGATGGATCTCCCGGTGCATTTCAAAACAGCGCCGCCGGGATCGGTTTTCCCGGCCCAGAAGGCAGAGGGCCTCGGCAAAGGGCAGAGCCTCTTCGGGTTCTGCTTCTGCGGGAAGGATGAAGCCGGGACGAAAGTCGCGAGCCGGAAAGAGATGGAGCTGCCAGAGAGGGCTGGAATTGAGAAGCTGATCCAGAGCGGTTTCAATTTCCCCGGGTCCGGCTTCATCCCTGCGAAGCCACTGGAGAATGACTGGAGAAAAGCCCCGAACCTTCCCTTCCCCCGCGAGATTTTCGTAGAAATCCTCCCCGGGTGGTAAGAACTTGCCCGGCCTGGCCGGCTCTCCTCGCCCCAGAAGGTAGTCAGCACCGGGTTTGACCTGCGCAGAGCCCTTTCGGCTGGCACGAATGACCTGAAAATCCTCTCCGCAGAGAACCGCCCGCCCTCCGGCGAAAAACTCGATAAAAAGGTGTAAGCGATTGGTATTTCCCAAGATAGCGTCTGCTTCAAAGTCCAGTCGCAGGAGACTTTGCCCGGACAAGGGGGTGGAACCCAGAAATCGGGCCCCGAGAAGGTGATCGGGCAGGAAAGTGAAGTCGTGACGACGGTCTTGGAACTGAAAATGCTCCCGGCTCTCCGGGAGGGGCGGACTGAGGAAGAGTGAAAGTTCGTCCTGATGGAGCGCAAGGTGCAATTCTTCCCCATCCTTCCCTGAAAACTGCAGGGAAAGCAGGGGGCCGCTCCAGTGAACCCTGTCCACGCGTCGCTCCCGGAGTGTCTCCAGAAGCGCTTGCGCAAGCATCAGTTGAGGGAAGTCGATCATGGGAGTGAGGCTAACATGAGAATCCCATCCGTCAAGGCAGGGCCTTTTCTTCTGCTCCTCTTTTTGGGCCTTTCTTCCTCTGTGGCCTCTCCGCTCTGGGATTTTCAGCCCGCGGACAGTCTTTTCTGGCGGGCGGATACCCTGGAAGTAGACCTGCTGTCCGGGGAAACCGGCTCCACGAGCCTGATCTTTCTCAACACTCTGGAAGACAGTCTGGGCACGATGAGCCTCAGCCTTCCCTCGCATTTCTATTCCGAAAGCGGGGGGCTGCTGGATCGTGAGCGCATGACGGTTCTCTCCGGCGACATCGTTCCTCTTGCTCCCGGCGACAGCAGTCTGGTGGAACTCCAGTTCAGTGTTCCTGCAGAAACACCTCCGGGCCTTTACTATTCGAGTCTCCGGGCCGTGAGCGAAGATCATGTGATCGTCGACTCAGTGGTTCTGGAACTTCGGATTCGTGATGAGCGGCGGCTTCTCATCGCTCCCAATCCCGTTTATTGCGACCGGCACTCCAGCGTGGAATTCCGCATCGCCTGTGATGAGGACATGAGCGCAGTGATCGACATCTACACGCAGGCCATGGAGAAGGTGATCCGCCTGGCTGGAGGCGAGGTTTGGGAAGAGGGCAGTGTCCAGTCCCTTCACTGGGATCTCTGCAATGAGGCGGGGAGACCGCTTGCGAGCGGGATGTACATCGTTCTTGCCCGCTATGAAATCTCCGGCATCGCTCAGGTGGAAAGTCAGCGCCTGATGCTGCTGAGATAGGAGGAGAGATGGAAAACAGGAGACAAAATCTGGTTCTGGGAGCCTTCATTGCGGCCTTCCTGCTTCTGCTCCTGCTCACCGGGGGGGCGAAAAGTGATGAACTGCATTCCCAGGTGGGAAGCAGCCATTCGTCCCTTCCGGGCATGGATGCTCGAGCGGCCGGACTCGGCTGGGCCGTGACCGGTCTGGGCATGGGAGCCTCGGGCGTGGAGTTCAATCCGGCTTCCCTGATGAGAAGCGAAAGCTCCCAGCTTTTCCTGAGCCATTCCCAGTGGGTGCTCGACTCTCCGCTCGATCAGGTTTTCTATGCCCGACCCTTTGGAAAGACGGGGATGATCTCACTCGGTCTTCTCAGCATGAACTACGGGAGCATCGAGGAAACTTTCATTGATGGAAGCAGCAGTGGACGTTTTCTCGGCGCTTCAGACCTTCATGGCTTTGCTTCCCTGTCCCTGCCTCTTCACCCGCTCTTGCGTGCGGGTCTCACGGTAAAGGCTCTTCAGAAGAATCTGGGTGGGGAAAAAGTGGGCGGGGTGATGGCTTCGGCAGGAGTCCAGACTCAGGAAATCGAGGGCATTCGCCTGGGCCTTTCCTGGCTCGATGTCGGCCCTCCTCTCGGATTTCGTCAGGGGCTGGCTCCTTCTCCCTGGAAGGTTCGTTTCGGTGCTTCGCATCGCCTGGAACTGGCTCCCGACCATGTTCTGATCAACCTTCTCGACTATGTGCATCCCCGCGACAACTTCCCTTCTCTGGGAATCGGAAGCGAGTGGACCTGGAGGAATCTCCTTTCCCTGCGTGTCGGTTACCGGCGAAGTGTCGAGGATGACGGGACCCCCGAAGGGGATCGTTTCCACTATGGCTTTGGGCTGAAGCACGATGGCTACTGTTTCGACTACGCCTATGGCGACCATGCGGATCTGTCGCCCGTGCATCGGGTGAGCCTGTCCTGGTCCTTCGGGAAGAAGAAAACCTGGACGGCTCCCGTTCCCCGCAGCATTCCTCCGCCGAGAAAACTGCCGCGCCTGAAGCCTCTGCCCGAGCAGGCCTTCTTTGGTGAAATGCTCTTCGGCGAAAGTGGTCTCATGGAGGAAAGCCGCAAGAAGTTGCGTCACTACTTTGAGCGACTTGCGGTGACACAGGGAGTGGTGGGCGTGGAGTTCCGTTGCTGGGTAGTCTCAAGCGGCGATGCGAAAGAGGATCGGAATGCGAGCCTGCAGCGTCTGCAAATCCTGCGGGATACTCTGGTGTCCTGGGGCTACCCTCACGCGAAAATCGGACTTCGGGCCAGGGGTGGTGACGAGAGGGACCGGATCGAGGCGCACCTGATCCTGGACTAGCTACTCCCACTTCACCTTGCGGTCATCGGCATCGATAATCTGAAGCGAGCCGGAAGCGTCACTTCCCACGATTTCCACGATCCCGTCTCCATCGATGTCGAAGAGGTCCATTTCCTCTCCGAAGCTCTCCCCGAAATCCCATTCGAGTTGCCGGAACTTGGCATCAAGAACCAGCCCGCTGTTCAGCACGATTTCCGCGTCCCCGTCCTTGTCCACATCGGCCACGGCAATGCGCGTGCCGGCATAGTCCTCACCGCTGCGGTATTCCTCCGTTTCGGTGTCCCCGCTCATGATGACCAGCTTGCCATCGGCAATGAGCAGGATCTCCGGCTTCTTGTCCCCGTCTGCGTCAAAAACCGTGAAACAGGAAATGGTTTCGAAATAGCCTTCCGGAGTTCTCCAGAGATCCTTGCGTGTGTCCTTGTTGATGACAAAGAGGTCGCCCTGCCGCGTGCTCACGACCAGCTCATAGCGGGAGTCGCCGGTGCATTCTGCCAGGCGGATCTCCTTGACCGGCGCCCAAACTTCTCTTTGATGCTTCATGCTGAGCTTGCCGGTCATCCGGTCCCGCTCCATGAAGAAGAGCATTCCCCGGTCAGTTCCATAGACGAAGGCATCCCTTGTGTCGTCAATCATCTCCGCGTCCCGATGATGTTCCACAAAGGCCCAGGGGTAGGACTGGTTCACCCAGTTCTGGGCGCTCGCAGAATAGGAAATCAGGAGAAACGGAATCAGGGCGATTGCTTTCATGAGGCCTCCTTGGTGGGGGAGGATAGCAGGGAATGCTTGCAGACGACAAGAAAGAGAAGATAAACTCTCCACTGGATTTCACTACGGAGGTTTCCCGTGATTCGAAGCATGACCGGATTTGGCAGCGCCACGGTGCAGGAAGAGGGTCTGGAAATCCAGGCGGAGATCCGCTCGGTCAACAACCGCTTTTTCGACTTCCAGCCCCGTCTTCCCCGCGAACTGGGTTTTCTGGAGGCGGAGATTCTGGAAAAGACTCGCCGGAGTTTGGGCCGTGGCCGGGTAACGGTGACCCTTTCCCTGGAAAGCCGGGGTTCTTCCTCCCTGCCCGAACTGAACGAAGAGGCTCTTGCGCATTATCACGAGCAGATCCGAAAGATCCGATCTATGGGACGGGAATTGGCCGTGGATCATCTCGGCGCTTCCTTTCTTCAGCTCCCCGGTCTCTTCCTTGATTCCGACGGGAACCAGGATGCTGACCGGCTTCGCAGCCTTGCGCTCCGCGCTCTCGATGAGTCCATCGCCGATATTCTGTCCATGAAGGAAAAAGAGGGCGCTGCCCTTTCCGACGATCTTCTGTCCTGTCTGGATCGAATCGAGGAGAGCCTGCAACGCATCCGCAAGGCGACCCCGCAGATGAAGGCCTCTTTGGCCGCGAACCTCCGCAAACGCCTGGAGGATTTGCTGGACGATCTTCCCGTCGATCCCCAGCGTCTGGCCCAGGAGGCGGCCATCCTGGTGGACAAGGCCGATGTCAGCGAGGAAATCACGCGCCTGGATTCCCATCTCGAGCAGTTCCGCGAGTCGATCCATGCCGGTGGAGAGGTCAGCAAGAAGCTGGGTTTTCTGATTCAGGAGATTCTCCGCGAAAGTAATACCATCGGATCCAAGAGTCAGGATCTGGAAATTACACGCGATGTTTTGTTGATTAAGGAGGAAACAGAAAAACTCCGGGAGCAGATTCTGAACCTGGAGTAGCGTCCTTCTCCGAGAGGTTCACATGGTCATGGATCCCGCTTCCTCGCTGGCGCTGGTCGTTTCCGGACCCTCCGGTAGTGGCAAGACCACTCTGGTGAAGCACCTCATGCTTCGCTTTTCCCGCAGTCATTTCTCGATCAGTGCTACCACCCGCCCTCTTCGGGGCGAAGAGGTTGACGGCGTGGATTACCGTTTTCTCGATCAGGAGAGTTTCCGCGAGCTTCGCGAGGGGGAGGGTCTTCTGGAGTGGGCCGAAGTTCACGGAGAGTATTACGGCTCCTTGCGTAGCGAAGTCGTTCCCTTTCTCGACGAAGGAAGAACCGTTTTTCTCGATATCGATGTGCAGGGTGGTTTGCAGGTGAAGGAAGCCCTGGGTCCCCGCGCCTGGCTCCTCTATGTCCTTCCTCCCGACCGGGAGACCCTGGAGGATCGCCTTCGGGGACGGGGAACCGAGGCAGACGAGAAGGTCGCACTGCGACTGGAGAACGCTCTGGGCGAGTTGGCCGAGATCCCCCGCTACGACTCTGTCGTGATCAATGAAGACCTTTCGGCCGCGGTTGATGAGGCCGAACGCCTGATTCGATCCCGCGAGGCCAACAGCGCCGCCTGGCTCGAGGGAGGGGGCCGCGAGCTTCTACGCGAGCGTTTCTCCCTGAGTCTTCCCTAGGCTCGGATTGTTCACATGTTCAAAGGCGGAGGAATACCCGCTTGGGTCGGGCTGGTCGGCTGGCAAGTTTTGCGCCGATCACCGAAGCAGCGTTAGCGGTTTCGTGCCGAGAAGCCGGCTCCCCGATTCAGCTCTCAGGAAATAGACCCCCGATTTCATTTCATGTCCGCCATCGTCTCTTCCATCCCATTCGAAACGGTGTTCTCCTGCGGGATATTCTCCGGCGCCCAGGCTACGGATCCTTCTGCCATCGACCGAGAAAATGCTCAAGCGGAGAACCGAGGAATGGGGCAGGTCGAATGAAATCGAGGTGCTTCGATGAAAGGGATTGGGGTATGCATGGATGAACTTCCGATCTCCGATGACTTCCCCAACAGCGACCGATCCTCCGAGTTCATCCAGTAGAATCTGTCGGATCTTCCCGGCTCCTTCGGCAGTGCCGGGCACGGCGTGATCGGTGATTTCGCCAATGAAGTGCCAATACTTCGTGCAGGAAAGTGCATCAAAGTAAAGCGCGGCTTGTTCGTCGGCGTGGGTCTCATCTTCGCTTTGCACGAAGTGGATTCGGGTGGCGTGGTCGAAGTCGCGGATTGCATTGGGTGAGACGAGAGACACCGAATCCAGAGCCGTGTGGACCATCTCTTCCATTTCAGGGGGAACATAGCGGTTCACGCAATAATCCCCGTTCCCTACCCATCCCATGAGGTAATCCGTGAACCAGAATCCCATGAGCCCGTCGGGCCACCGTGCCGGGTCGTCGATCTCTCCAAACACCGCTCGCTTCAGATCGGCTACCGGCGGCCCGCCACTCAGGATGGCCATGTCTATGTAGTCATCGAGGCCGTAGAGTGCGAGTCCATTTGCGTAAGCGGTTTCAATCGTAAGCTCCGCCTCCGGCCCGAAGTCCGTGTAATAGCTTGTTCCTGTTCCTCCGGTAGTCAGTATCAATGCGCCGAGGGAGGATGAATTTCGATAGCATCGAAGAGTCAACTCGCGTGGTGGCAGATCTTCACTGAGAACTTCCAGGGTTTGACACTCCACTTCGTGACCAAAGGCCCAGCAGGATTCAATGCTGAGAACCGTTACGCTCGAACGCGGATTCCCCGAGCTGCGCACAAGGGGGCGCAAATCGGCGATGGCCAGCGAGCTTACAAGGAGCATGGATCCAAGAATGAACCGGAGCATGAACCAATCCTTCAAGGCGGGATGTCTCATGGAGTGGAGCTTACATTATAGCAGAAGGAGGGTTCTTTGTGAGCATGTCACCGTGTGAATCAAAGTGCGTCCCGGCTCTTGCCCTCTCGCTCGCGGTTTCTGGTATCCCGTTTTCAATTTGGAGGATTATCTGAGGATTCCATCGACTGCGGAGAAATCACAGCCCTAGATAGTAACAACAGTCTAGCTGGCGCCCAACGCGAACCTGCGCCGGGCGGTGACCGCATCGGCCGGCCCGGCGGGAGCGACGTTGCAGATACTGG
>JASMLU010000011.1 GCA_030748535.1 Candidatus Krumholzibacteriia bacterium | reverse complement strand
TTCCCATGCCGTCATAGAAAGCGCAGAGAAGATCCCAACGCTTGTCCAGGTGAAGGGAAACGAGATAATCAAGACCGTCTTCGCCAAAGCTTGGAAAGTGAGAGCGAAACAGCTTCAGGATTTCGTCTTTGCTTTTTCTCTTGATGAACACCGGCCGGAAGCGGAGCTTCCGTGCAAGATCCGCTCGAATTTCATGGATTTGATCCTTGTTATTGGCATCCAGGACATCATCCAGAACCCGCTCTTTTGCTTCATCACTCAGGAACCGCCAGATATTCTTCATAACTCTCCCTTGACCCCGATGGCCCGGACTCTTGTCCGGGCTTCGGGGCACCTCTTATGTCGCAGATGTTCTGGCTTTGTTATGAACAGAAGCCGGTTTTCTACCTAAACCTTCTCCGCCTCGTCCTGCTTCTTCTGATCCTCCTCACTGAAGACCATGGATGAGGCGTCGTTGCAGCGGAAATAAGAAACCGAGTCAGCAAGGCTCTGGAAGGCCGTGTGATAACCATCGCGGCTCATGTGAAGGCGGGCATCCTGGCGAAATCCATAACTCAGCGACTCGTCGTAAGAGTCGAGATCCGAGCTCAGGAAGACAAACTGCCAGTCGTCGGCACTCTTTTCGTCAATCATCTTCCGAATCTGGTCCTTTGAATACTCCTGGCTCGCATTCTCCTGGCCATCGGTAATCACGGCCACGACCACCTTGGAAGGCCGGTCCTGTTCTTTTGCAAGACGGAGTTGTCGCTCGAGATCAAGAATACTGCGACCGATCGCATCAAGCAGGGGAGTGGCGGCACGGGGCACGAAGGTCTCGCGCGTGAGTTCAGGAACCTCCTTGATCGCAAGGAAGTCGTGAACGATCTCGAAAGGATCCTGCGAGTCGAACTGAATGAGCGACAGGGTGGCCTCGCCGTTCTCCTTCTTCTGCTTGTTCAGGAAGGCGTTGAAGCCGCCAATGGTGTCGTCGCGGAGGGGCTCCATGGAACCGGTCCGGTCAAGGACAATGCTGACATGCGTCTTGTTCTTTTTCATTTCTATCTCCTTTTGACGGTTTGCCCGATTCGGTCCCCATCGGCCGAGGGCTTGGGTTTTTCTACTCTCCCCGGGAGAACTCTCTTGCCAGATCGACCAGAGCCCGCAGCAGGGCGGGATGCCGGTTTGGCTGGCGAACATGAAGTTCCAGTCCCTCTGCCAGTTCCAGGCGTTCCCACTGACTGCCTTCCTGCTCGCCTTTCAGGCTCGGCATGCTTTCCAGACGGCTCTCGGCATACAGGTAGGGTGATGCCCTGCAGAAATTGGCCAGAACAGGGGAAGTGCTCAGGTCAGGGAATCCCGGAGCAGATTCAGGAGCCTCCTCCGGGATTCTCCCGGCTGCTGCTCCTCTTTCCAGCCGGTTCCTGATTTCGCGAAGGGGGAGGAAGTCCTCCTTCATCCGGCGAATCTGCTCGAGAAGGTCGAGATAACTCTCATCGTAGCCTGCATAGCGACCCCTGAGGGGGGCTTCGGGAAGAAGGCCTTCCTGGATGTAGTAGCGGATCGTCCGAACCGTTACTCCCGCCAGGCGGGCAAGCTCTCCGATGCTGTACAATCTGCCTTGAGTCATGTTTCTCCTTGGGGCATGAAGAATATAGCAGTATTACGCAATACTGTCAATATAGAAAAAACAAGTAAACTTAACTTACTGTGGTACAGGGGGTTGGAAGGTTCATTCAGGCACGGTCTCGCCCTCAGGGGGCACTTTTGGGCGTAGTTGGCTGGGGAAGTTCAGCACGTGATTGTGGCGCACTAGCCTACTGTTCGCCCGGGGTGTGTCCTACCGGATCAGAAGCAGTTTTTCGGTCTCCTGCATTTTCCCGCTTTGCATCCTCAGGAAGTAGAGTCCGGAACTCATGTTCCGTCCCCCTTTGTCACGCCCGTCCCAGAGCAGTTCCTGCTCGCCGCTTTCAAATACACGATCGGCCAGAACGATGACTTCCCGCCCGCTTACATCCAGAATGGACAGTCTTGCCCGGTCCTGTTCGGCGAGAACGAACTTCAGCGTTATGCGTGGATTGAAGGGATTGGGGAAAGCGCCGAGGAGACGGGTCGGGTTCCCGGCAGGAAGAAGGTCGAGTTCTTCTGAGCGAAGCAGATTCCAGAAAGCTCCGTCCTCTGTTGCGAAGAGCGAGTATTCAAAGCGCCCTCCGGTGGCCAGATCTTCGTGTCGGTCGACTGCGCGAAACACACCGGGAAGAAGCTCTTCGTGCTCCAGTTCCCGGTCACCGTTGACCAGGACACGGAACAGGGCAGGGTTGCTCCCCGCCTCGGTTTCCCAGTACAGGTTTACCTCTCCGGGGAGATCCTGGAGGTCGAAGCGACTGAGAAAGACAGCCGTATTGTCGAGACAGTCGACGGGAGCGGCAAAGATGCCGGCATAGGTGTCGCTGTAGAGGAGTCTTTCTCCTGCGGGACAAACATCTGTAACCTGGAAAGGGGATTGCGCCGTTCCCAGAAAGACGGGGTCCAGGGGATCACTGATGTCGATGGCGTGGACTCCGTGGTACTTGGCCGTGACATAGGCGACATCGCCGCTCAAGCGGACAATCATGTTGGCCCCTCCCAATGCCACTGTTCCGATGGTCACGGGCAAGAGGGGGTCATGCACATCGACAATGTCCAACTGGCTGTAATTGGCGACATAGGCCAATCCGTCCCGAACTTCTACCCCATAGCAATAGGAGGGTGATTCCAGCGTGGAAAGCTCCACAGGGTTTTCCGGATCATAGACATCCATGATGAGAAGACCATCCTCATGATTTGCTACATAGAGGATGGAGTCCTGCATGGCGATTCCGTTGGGAGTTTCGACCAGCGGGTAGCTGCTGAGGGTCTGGGGATTTTCTGGATTATCGACATCGACCAACTGAATGCCGAAGTTCTTGTCGGCCATGGCAACGATGTTTCCGGCAACGGCGACGGCGATCGTGTAGCCAAGGTCGGGAACCACCGAGAGAAGGGACGGGGAAAGAGGGTCGCTGATATCAAGAATCTCAAGTCCGGCAGAATACGCGGGCACATATGCCAGATCTCCCGAGACGGTAATGCCGTACGGGTTTCCAGTGGAGGCAAGAGTGGCCACTTCACTGACTTCCGGAAGGCCAGAGAGGTCGAAGACACGAACTCCTGCTCTGTAGTCGGCGGCCAGTACATAGTCTCCATAGTCTGCGATTCCCAGAATCCAGTTTGCTGCTTCTCCGAAACTGTTGATGAGAAAGGGGTCAGACAGGTTGCTGATTTCAAAGAGTTCAAGTCCATTTGATTGATGGGACAAACAGGCCAGGTTTTCCGAGAAGCAGAGAAAGTCGCTTCCTTGCCCTCCTGCCTGAGAGTGCAGGGTGGGGTTCGCAGGGTCGCTGACATCCAGCACGCTGAGGCCACTCTCCAACTCATCGCTGGTATATCCGATGCTAAGGAGAAGCATGTTCTCATCGATGAGTTCCAGGCGATCAATGTCGGCGGCCACATCCCAATGCCCTGCCATGACCGGATTGGAGGGGTCGCTGACATCCACGACCTCCAGCGCAGAGTCATTCTCTGCAATCATGAGATAGTCCCCTACTAGTTCGACATCGTAGGCGTTTCCGAGGGTTGCATACTCTGACAGAACCTGGATGTCGGAGAGATCGCCAAGATCCAGAATCCGCAACCCTGAACTGGTTTCCGCCAGGTAGGCAATCCCGTCTTCGACATGGATTCCCCAGCTGAAACCGGGAGAGTTGTAAGTTCCGAGTGTGGTGATATTCGCGGGGTCGCTGACATCAAAGGCCTTGATTCCTCCATAGCCTATCGCTGCGTAGAGGGTGTCTCCGGAAGCAGTCATTCTCCTTGTGTACCCGCTGACACCGAGGGGGGGCAGGGGAACAGGGGGACCGGAGCCCTGGATGTCATAGACCAGCGCATCAAATGCCCCATGCATGAGGTAGAGAATGTTCTGGTGGATGAAAAGTCCCGAAGTGTCATCATCGGAGTTGATTCGATAGAGAATCAGGGGTTCCTCAGGATCCGAGATGTCGTAGACCTTCAAGCCGACCCCATCGGAAACATAAAGCCGGTCGCCTGAGATAGCCGAAGCTCCCGAGGAGCCATTGCCAAACATTTCCAGAATTGGTGGAACAGGGTTCGGGTAGTGGTCGGCCCAGTTTTCACAGGGTTCGGCAAGAATAGGCAGGGAAAGGCAGAGAACTGCCAGGCAGATCCAGTGCTTCATATTCGTTCCTTGAGGGCGGGAGGAGAGTGAGGTGAGGTTCTCCCGCCACGCAAATACTATCGGAAAGTAGGAATAATGGCAAGGCGATCCTGTCTCGATAGCGCAGGCCATACTCGCCTTGCCAATGCAAAAAGAGGGGGGCTGGGAAGCCCCCCTCTCGTGATCAGGAGATCAAACGGTACTAGAAAATGTGATAGATAAACTTCACCCGTGCTTGCAGGTCGGCCTCTTCTGCATCCGCGGGATCCGGGTCGCTCCGGTAGATCAGGGCTGCACTACCGGAGAACTTGTTGGTAATGGACTTGATAGTCTCCAGGAGGAAGTAGGCTTCCTTGTCGGCATCGCCTTCTTCCGGCAGGAAGATGTCAAAACCCACCTCTGCATGGCTTGCCCAGGTGTAGGAGTGATCCAGCCAGTAGTGCCCGTAACAGCTCAGATCGTGGCCACTACCTTCTTCCAGGCTCTTGTCATAGCGAGCCCCGGCATAGAATTGAGCATTCAGACCCATGGGCTTGCCGTATTCAAACTCTGCAAAAACACCGCCCTTGGGAGCCGGGTCCAGGCCCGTCAGGAACTGGTTGTGGTAGCCACCCCTCAGGTAGTACCCGGTGTAGCGGGGAGAAATGCTGTAGATCGCAGCAGTCAGAATTTGCTGAACCTTCATGGCAGCCCCCGGCTTCCCGAGCGCCTCGGCAATGTCACCGTAGTAATTCAGTGTCCAGTCATCCTTGTACTTCACCTGATAGTCGGTGGCCTTGGCGATAATGGAAGCGATTTCCCCGACACTGCCATCGTCTCCTCCTACCTCATCTACAATGGCTATGGCCTGTGCAAGGGGCTGGGCATTGGTGAGCCGCCCCATGCCTGCATAGACATCCAGATCCAGTAGCTTCTCCAGATCCAGATCCGCTTCCTTTGACAGGTCCAGCCAGGCGTCTGCACCAAAGGACAGTCCCGAGTAAGAACCAAGGTACTTCTGGAAACCGAAGTCCAGGCGATCCTGCATCACAGTCGTGGCATCCGCTTCCCCGTCCTTGTCGTAGTCAATGTCGAAGTTTGTGCCGTAGTAATACGAAAGACTGTGGAACTGGCTCAAGAAGCGGTAATCACCCCCGAAGTTGAAAGAAGTCCGGGAGTCGTCCCCGGTCTTGGTCCAGTTCAGCAGGTCATCCCCGTCCACATAGAAGCTCCGGTACTCAAACTCTGGAATTGTGTAGTTGGAGTAAATGGATGAATCCAGTGCATCGGCATTGGTCGGAAAAATGAAAGCCAGGGCCAGAATGGCAAGGCAATACTTCATCGGCGTCCTCCTTTGTGACGCGCCCCGGAGTATTGACAGTACGGCTAAGGCGATCTGCCATGTCAATTGCCAGCCAGGGCAAGAATGGTCAGTTTCTGGGTTCACTCCATCCGAATGCACGAACCCTATTATTGAACCATCACCAGAATATCTTTCTGTAGAAGGCTGTCAAGAAGAAAGGGGAAAAACTACTTATTCAGTCGATTCCGAAGCAGCATCAGGCGAGGCTCAGTCATTTCCTCGATGGCGAAACGAAGCCCTTCTCTTCCCAGGCCACTGGCCTTGACCCCTCCATAGGGCATGGCATCCACGCGCAGGCTGGGGATGTCCCCGATGACCACACCGCCGACTTCACAGTTCTCAAAGGCGTGAAAAGCATGCCCGAGATTGTCGGTAAAGAAGCCGGCCTGCAGTCCGTATTCCGACTTGTTTACCCTTTCGACAACGGAGGGGAAGTCGTCGAAGGCTTCCAGAATGGCAACCGGACCAAAGGCCTCCTGAGAGGAGAGGGGCAGGGAGTCGGGGACTTTCTCCAGCAGGCTTGCCTCCATCCATGAGTCGTGGCGAGTTCCTCCGCAAAGCAGGGTCGCGCCCTGATCAACTGCCTCTCGAATCCAGTTCTCGACGCGCTCTGCATCCCCGCGACTGATGAGCGGGCCGAGCTCGGTGTTGTCGTCCAGGGGATCGCCGGTCTTCAGAGCTTTGGCCGCAGTGAGCAGTTTTGCGCGAAGCTCCTCATAGAGGCTTCGATGGGCAAAGATTCTTTGAACCGATATGCAGCTCTGGCCGGCCTGCCCGAAGGCGCCGGCCGTGATTCTCTGAGTGACATTGTCCAGATCCGCACCCTCATCCACGACACAGGCTGCATTGCCGCCCAGCTCCAGGGAGACCTTCATGCGTCCTGCAAGGGACTTCAGTCTCCAGCCCACATCCGGGCTTCCCGTAAAGGATAGAAGTTTCATGCGAGGGTCGCCGGCCAGGTTTTCTGCGTCCTCCCTGCCCAGGGGCAGGATGCTGAATGCTCCCTCGGGAAGTCCGGCTTCTGAGAGAATCTCTCCGAGGATGAGAGCGGAGACCGGAGTGAGCGAGGCGGGCTTTACGATAAAGGGATTTCCTGCGGCGATGGCGGGGCCGACCTTGTGGGCCACCAGATTCAGGGGAAAATTGAAGGGAGTGATCAGGGCACAGGGACCGATCGGGAAACGACGCTGGATCGACTGCAGTTCCTCGGTTCCGGGAGTGATGTCCAGAGGCATCCATTCGCCGCCGATACGAAGTGCCTCTTCCCCAGCCACCTTGAAGGTCTCGATGGCGCGTCCCACTTCGACGCGGGCTTCTTTCAGTGTTTTTCCGCTCTCCCGAGCCAACACTTCCGCCAGTTCTTCCCGTCGCCTGTCAATGGAACCAGAGACATATGTGAGAATCTCCTGCCTTCGCCAGGAGGGGATTTTTGCCATGGCTGGAGCGGCCTCGACGGCGGCATCCAGAGCGCGCTCCAGATCCCGGGAGTCGGCCACTGCCACTTCACAGAGCTTCTCGCCGCTGGCCTTGCAAAGAACATCCAGTGTCTGAGAGGAGCGGGAAGCCGCGCCCGCAAGATAGAAAGGAAAATCCCGATTCATCGGCACCCCGCCCTTACAGGGAAATGATCTACATGGATTCAAGGCGAGACTAGCGGGGGAGACAGGAGAAGTCAAACGGAGGAGTTTACTTCAGAAGAAGCAGTTTTCGGCTTCTGAGATCCCCTTCGGTTTCGAATCGAAGCAAGTACACTCCCGATGCGACCGGCTGATCCTGCTCATCTCGCCCCACCCATCGGAAGGTATGTTCTCCGGCTTCATAGGATCCCGAAGCCAGCACGCAAACCCTTCGCCCTTCCACATCGTGAACCGCAAGAGACAGGAAGCGTATTCTGTCGAGGGATAGGCGAATCTCCGTTTTCGGGTTGAAGGGATTGGGAAAGGGGAGTCCCAGGGAAAGGGCGGGAGGCGATGCGTCCTGGGACTCCGTCAGGATGACGCTATTGCGTTCGCAGGGGGTTCCATGATCATTGGAGGCACCCCAGTTGGCCGGGTCTGCGTTTTCGGCCAGAGCGTCGAGAAGCTCCAGAGTGGGGCCCAGCCCATCAGGCTGAGTCGGCCAGGGAGGGCTGTCATCGTATTCGACATAGTCAAAGAGGGTTCCTTCGTTGTCAAAGAGACGAAGTGCCTCCCCGCTTCCGCTGAATCCGAAACTCAGGTTGCCAAGGATTGGTTCTGCATCGGGGAAGAAGGAACGGAAGTCCAGACTGTCGCAGCATAGAACCAGATAGCCGTCCTTCGGGAGAATCGTCAGTTCAGGAAACACAAAGTTGTGGGAATCATTTCCGTCCCTGAAAATCCATCCCCCGAGATCAATGGAAGCTCCCCCGGGATTGTGCAGTTCAACCCAGTCTTCGGTGTCGAAGTTGTCAGCAGAGTGGTAGTTGATCTCGTTGATCACCACAGTTCCCGGATTGTCTGCCAACTCAAAGAGGGCAGTAAGCTGATAGTTGTAGGGCCCGGAGGGCTGGATCGTGATGGACTCTTCCTGGGGCAAACTCTCATCCGACCAGCCGGCAAAAATCATCCCCGGGCCCGGAACCGCGAGCAGTGGGATGGGGACTTCCTGGAAGTAAATCCCCTCCCAACTGGAATCTACAGAACAAGCCGTTAACTGAATGTGTCCGCTTCCCGGAGGTGAAATATCAAGAGACAGGTTCAGAAGACCCGGAAGAGAAAACTCGTTCCGAATGAAATCCCGCATAAAGCTGGAGCGATTCGCAAGAAACTCGCGAATGAGATCCAGTTCATTGTACCAGGAAGGAATGGACAGACCCCATCGCGCTGAATGACGGAGAACTTCCTCTTCGATCCTTGAAGCCAGAGAGTCAAAGAGAGGGATCGACCGGTCCGGATGGAAGGTGCTGTTCATATGATCGGCAAAACAGTTGATGAAGTCCTGACGGAATTCATCACTTTCCAGCAGACTCCGAAGAAGAAAGGTGGACCAGGGAGGATTGGGCCAGCTCGGACCATCCTCTTCAAGAGCAAAGGCCAGAGTGTTGAAAGTGTAGGGCTCGTCAGCACCGAGACCAAAATCCAGGTCGAAGGGAATCCACCTCCAGCGCCCTCCGGGTGTCTGGGGCCGCCAGAAACGGATGTTGTTTCCAGGCCAGTCCGTGTTGGAATAGAAAATCTCCGCAACATTGTAGTTGGCAAACTCATCGACATCCATCTGTGACTTGACCCACTCGTAGTTGGCAGAGTCCGCCATGCTGTTCGCTTCGATGAAATTCAGCATGTCCAGATAGTGCGTGTTGTCTCCTTCGACGATGGTGGACTGATGCTCCAGAATGTCGATCTCTTCGTGGTCAATGCCGTAGTGATCCTCAAGGAAGTACTCATTTTTCTTCTCGCGGAGATTCAATAGTCCCCAGTATTGACCATTCAGGTAAACACGCGCCGGGCGGTAGGCCTGCGTGTCCAGATCCGCATCCGAGATCAGGGCCTGCATGTAGGCATCTCGGAGATGGCTGTCCCAGAAATCACTCCCCGAGTTCCGGAGCAAGAGATGCTTGAAGGAGGGGACCTGAATGTCGTCAAAGATCGCATGATGAAAACGACTGGAGCCATAGCCGGAACGCGCGACAATGTTCAGCGACTTTTGGGGAAAGACCCTGCTCCAGCCACCGTAGATTTTGATGCCTGCATCTGTCCTGAAAGCGCTGCTTCCGTCAGTCTCGATGAACTCGACATGTACCGGCCTCTCCCAGTCTTCCCAGAAATTGGCTCCATAGTGAGGGGCTTCCGGTTCGAAACTGTCTCCGAGAACATGGATCCCGTATTCAGTGTCCCAGAGATTGTACGGATCGCTAACAAGGGAAACCGTGCACAGGGAGGGGACTTCTTCGAAAATGTAGGAATGGGACACCACGGGGCTCGGCAATCGGCCATCCTGAAAGGCGCGGGCCCGGATGACGGAAGTTCCCAGAACAGGAATGGGCGTCGTGTAGGCGAAACTGCTGTCTGCTCCTCCTGATTGGGTAGGGAGTTTTCCATGAAATGTGTAAAAAACCTGAGTTGAGTCGGAAGACCAGATTTCCAGTTCGAAGGGGCTCAGACGATAGCCGCCATCAGTCAGGAATAGGGGAGGAGCCGCAAAACCGGCATAGCCTTCGCCATTTGCTTCCTCAGGCGTCGGCGGCGAGAAGTAGTTCCAGTCGGCAGCTCCGTCGGGAGAGCGTCCCCTGGAGATGTCCGCATACATTGCCCCGGTGTCGATCTCGTCAGCTTCAGAAGCTCCGGCATCAAAGAGAAGCAGCTCTTCCCCTTCGGCGCTGATTTTGAAGTTTGTGTGGAGTTTCGGGAAGAGACCCTTGATGGCTTCGGGAAGGGGCGGGGGTTCCGGTGGCTCCTCATTCATGGACAGGGTCAGGAAAGGAATCATGCTCATGTCCGGGGAGTAGATCGAGTAATTGTGTACTTCAATGGCCAGGATGTTCTCACCGCTTCGCAGGTGCTCCAGAGCCGAATTGTGAATCACCTGGGTCGGATTTCCCCCGCTGTACATCTGGGCTTCGTGCTGGCTGGCTGCTGTCTGCCACCAGGGGACAGAGTCCGGAGGGGGAATATCGAAACCGATTCGTAGAATCTCTTCGCCGTTGAGCCAGACCAGAAATGCATCATCGTAGTCGATATGAAAGATCAGATTTCGAACCAGGGAACTGTCGGGAACATGAAAGCTGCGACGCATACTGATGGAGATGCAGGGAGGAACCGCCGTCGCATCATCAAAGTCGCCAAAGCCGATTCCCGTTGGCCCGCTGGGCCAGGATGAATCATCGAAATCCGGGAACTGCCAACCTTCAGAAGGCCCTTCATCCTCATTGGGATGGTATTGCCAGATGTCACCCCTGTCGATCTTGTTCCACAGGAAACCGGCCCACTCTGAACGGTCCTTTCCGGAAGCAAAGACCAGAAGGTGATCGTTGGGGAGAATGACTGTGTCCTTGAAAAGCCACTTCATCGGCTCATCTTCATCATCACTGAGAGCCCAGTCATTGAGGTTTATGGACTGCTCGGTAGAATTGAAGAGTTCGATCCAGTCCGAGGTATCTCCGTCTTCGTCGAGAAGCCCATTCAGGTTGGAAGCGAGAAACTCATTGATCTGAACCTGAGAGAGAGCAGGGAAGGGAAGACAGAGAAGTGCCACGAGGGTAATGCTCGGAAAAAAGGAAGCTGAAGAGTGTCTCTCGGGTACCATTCGCCTGCCCAAGGATACAGTTTATTGAACATTATAGCACATATATCCTCGGTGATCCTTTGGGGGACCCCGCAATCTCAGGGAAGCACGAGGAAGACGACACTCTCTTTCGTTTCCAGAAATGGCTGCAGTCGATAAGTCTTCCCAATTTCCTCTGTGCTGTGAAAATTGTGGCGGCTCCCGAGAAAAGGAAGTTCCTGGAAGAAGACCAGATAGACTGGCCTGTCACCCTGAAGTTCCTGAAGGAAGTCGGCCAGTTCCGTGGTCGGAGTCCTGCTTTCCCCGTGGATGAATCGCCGGGGCGACATTCTGGCCTCAATGCCGCAATGCAGGTAGAGCGCATCGCCGGCATTGCTGAAGACCTTCCCGACCGGTGCCTGCTTTTTGAGAATCTCCAGAATCTCCATCTCCGACCAGGCACGGTTCAGGAAGCCGGGGGCTCCCTCTGCTTTTGCATCCCGGAACTGGAGCAGCGTTTTTGCCGTGGGGAAAAACAGGAGAAGGCTCATTACAAGGGGCGCGGCGACTTTCATGAGCCGGGGGAGCGGGGGAAGAGATTCGTCGAGACCTTTCAAGAGAAGAAGGACAAGGGGAAGATAGATCGCCGACAGGTAGCGCATGTTGATAGGCTCATAGGCCACGGTACTGGAGGACCAGACGAGCAGGGCGAGGTAGAGAAGGATGTAGAGCCAGAAGGTCGAAAGCAAGCGACTTTCTGATGCCGCAACCTGGCCTGCATTATTCCTCTTCCAATAGAGAAAGCCCATCAGGAGCAGGATGCCCGCAAGGGCCAGCGGTCCCGCAAAGGGAATGCGCGCGGGGAGGATCCATCGGGCGGTTTCCGTGAACACCTGAATGAGGTTTTCGTGAAAAGGAGTCGTGGACGGGGCCCGCTCCCCCGCCACGGCTCCAAAGAGAAGCAGGTTGCGAAGGATCCAGACCGCCGGAAGCAAGGTCGCGAGCACACCAAATCCCAGGGCCCGGACAAGCCGCCTCCCGGGGCTTCCTGTGAAGAGAATCAGCAAGCCGGCAGAGGCCACCAGAGTGATTCCCGGGTGACGGCAAAGCCAGGCCAGCGTGGCCCAGAGCGCGGCGAGGATTAGATCCCGCCAGCTTTCCCTTTCGCGGTACTTCAGGAACTGCAGGAGAAAGAGCAGGCTGAAGAGAAGAAAGGGGCCTTCGGTCCAGGCCTGAAGGCCGATTTCAAAGAAGATTGGCGACAGGAGAAGGGCCAGTGAAGCCCATGCCGCAAGGAAGGGCGAGCGGAGTTCGCGGAAAAGCCACTGAAGGGCAAATCCCGTGCTGAGCGCAATGCAGAGAGCGCCGAGCAGGCGAACCCAGAGCAACTGCGGGATTGCCAACAGCGAGCCCAGGGAGATCAGAAGCGGGTAGAGCGGCGGCCAGAAGGTGTAGGGAGTGCCATCAAATTGCAGGAAGCCCTTTCCATCGGCGAGACTGTCGGCGGTCGAAAGATAGTAGACCGAGTCGGGCGTGACCCCCGGACCCCATGGCGAGGTAGCGGACATCAGCAGGACAAGGGGAAGCAGCGACAGAATCCAGGGAAGGAGTTTCTTCTTCAATCTTCATTCTCCTTGCGAAGGTCAAAGAGCTGTCCGCCTTCTGATTCCTCGATATCGCGAAGAAGGGAGGACTTGCCTTTCCATCTGCGGGCAAGCCAGAGGAAGGCGATAAGACCGATCAGCACGGCAAACCAGAGAGTAGCAAGCCGGAGGAGAAGCGTCGCCGCCGCGGCATCCGCTGCGACCAGTCCTCCGCGCTTGATGAGCATCAGGGCCAGACTTCCCTCGGTCACGCCAAGTCCCCCGGGCAGAAAGGCCACGGCACCGGCCAAGGTGGAGAGGGAGTAGTTGAATACCGCTTCCCCGAGAGACAGTCGGCTTCCAAGAGCGCGTACCGAGAGAGCCAGTGCCCAGCATTGCCAGAACCAGGCCACCGCACTGTAGAGGAGCATGGGAAGGAGTAGCTTCCATCGAAGCAGTGCGCGGCTTTGATCCAGAATTGATTCGGCGACTTGAGCGCTTCGCCCCGGAAGGCGTGGAAGAAGTCTTCGCAGGACAGGGGAGCTTCCTGCCAGGTAGACAAGAAGGAGAAGCACAAGAATAAGAAGCCAGAGAATGCCTCCCCGCCCACTTCCCAGTACCCCGACCGAAGCGAGAAGAAGCATGGCACCGGCGTCGCAGTAGCGTTCAGCAATTACAACCGGGATGACCTTTGCCACCGGTTCGCCATGCAGCTTGCGGACGAGCCAGGCTTTCAGGACTTCCCCGATTTTCCCCGGCGTGAGGGTGAAGAGAAAGCCACTAAGAAAGATGCCCAGGCTTTCGCCTTTCCGAAGCCGGATTCCCAGAGTCCGAAGAAGATATTCCCAGCGCAGGAATCGGAAGAGAAAGTGAAGCAGGGAGAGAAGGAGCAAGAGGGGAAGCCAGGCGAGTTGCATACTCCGCAAGGCAAGCACCGTGCTTTTGAAGTCTGCGAGAAAGGCAAGCACCATCGTAACGGTCAGGCCCAGGAGCAGGCTCAACACTATCGAAACACGCAGGCTTTGCTTCTTCACAAGCACAGACTCCAATGACGCGGTAGGCCTGATCAGGAATACGCCAGAATTACCGCAATCCGGAGGCAGGTCAAAGAAGTTTTAGGCGATGTCTTTTCGGGATCGAGTGGCTTCGGCGAAGAGGTTGATTCCTTCCTCTTCAAAGTGAATTACAGAGCATGGAGCCTGGAAGCGGGAAGCCATGAACAACTGGTCCATCTTTCGCTGATCGCGGTGAACGAGTTTCCAGTCCAGGATTTCTTCCATCATCGCGCGGGTGGGGTTGTCAGGGTGGAAGTTCCCCAGGATTACCCTTCCTCCGGGCTTCAGGATTCCGTGGATCCAGTTGAGAAGTTCCACGACCATCTCGTCTTCGAAGTAGTCAATCAGGCCAATGCTGTAGACCAGGTGCTGGGCGGCGATTTCCAGCGTTTCTTTTCCGAGGCTGAGTCGGAGGAGGTTCCCTCGCACTGTGCGAATCGAGTCCTGCAGATTCCGCTTTGCGGCTTCGTGTTTGGCGAATCGGAGGGCCCGGGGATCCATGTCCAGAAGGGTGAACTCGAGAGAGTGTTTCTCGGGTGTTTTCTCGAAGAAATCGAAGACTTCCCTCGCTGGCCCACAGGCGAGACTTGTCACTCGAGTGGTGGATCCGGGCGTCGTTAATTCCAGGCTTCGTTCAATCTGTCGGCTCAGAAGCCTGCGACGATTCCGCACAGCATTGCAGGCCGGCAGGTCAAGGAAACAGCGGTCCAGTGTGTTGCCTACAATTCCTTCGCCAGCAGGTTCATTCCGGTAGAAGAGCTCGATCGTCAGGTAGTCCCCTGCATAGCCGAGGGGCTTTTCCAGGGCCCGCTTTGCGAGGCCGGTTTTCATGATATAGGGAAGGTAACGCGTCCTGGCGAGCTCAACGATTTCCTTCCGGGTGTTTTCGGAAAGTGGCGAGTTTCTCCCTGCGATCATTTCCAGTTGAATAGAGAGATTGTCAAAGCTGCCGGCAATTTCCTGCTGGAGCTTGTCAACAAGTTCCCGTTTCCCCGCAATGTCGGCAAGTTCAAGATTGAGCAGTAGTTGCTCAAAGCTGTCAAAGGCCTCAGCCACCCGGAGGTAGATTCTCGACCTCTCCACTCCTGCAATCTGCCCTGCGTCGATTCTGTTTGGCTGGTATTCCCTGATTGCGCTCATCACATTCCTCCTTGACAGGTTTGCCTTCTACTATCAAGAGGCAAGCCAGTTGAAGGGGCAAGCTAACTCCTTGCAATAGAGCGAGTTGCGTTGTTGATGGTTCTGCATAGCTTTGAGCGGCTCTCGGATTCGAGAGATGTCTCTATAATTGAAACACCCGGCCGGGCCGGGGACTCTCCTTCTTCTGCTGCTTGAGGCGGGCCTTCTTGAAATCGAATGCTCTTGCTTCTGCACTCTACATCTTTCTATGATTCCTCCGGAAACCTGCCACCTTGAACTGCGTAGGCCTCCCGTTCCTCTCCATCCAGTAAAGGATAACATGCGCACCTCTCTCATTCTGACCGGGATCCTCTTCCTGGCTATTCCGGTCCTTGCCCTGCCCGCCTATGTTGTCGAAGGAGATCTTCACAAAGATCGGGTGGTCTTTCGCGCTGAGGACGATCTCTGGCTTGCCCGTCTTGCGGGAGACTCCCTGACCGATCTTCGCAGAATCACCAGTCACGACGGGGTGGAAGGACAGCCCCGGATCAGTCCTGACGGACGGCAACTGGCCTTCTCCGCCGAGTATGACGGCAACAAGGACATCTTTGTCATGCCCATCGAAGGCGGCGAGCCGCGTCGGATTACCTGGCATCCTTTCGCGGATCGTCTCGTGGACTGGAGCCTGGACGGGGAAAGCCTGGTCTTTCGCAGTTATCGGAACGACCCTCATCGCAGCAGTCATCTCTACCGGATTTCCGCAAGCGGAGGTGACCCGGAGCTTCTTCCGCTCGGGCGTGCCAACTATCTGGCCGTCGACCCCGAGACCGGGCTCTGGGCCTTTACCCGCACCTGGGGGGGCGGAACCTGGAAGCGTTACCGGGGTGGCACAGCCCCGGAAATCTGGGTCGGTAATCCCGACAGGGAGGACTACCATGAGGTTACCGACTTTGACGGCATGGACCTTCTTCCCATGTGGCACAATGGGCGGATCTTTTTTCTGAGCGACAAGGGGGGCACGGCCAATCTCTGGAAGATGCGGGCCGATGGTTCCGCACGGCAGCGCCTCACAGATTTCGGAAACTGGGACGCGCGAAGCCCTTCCCAGGCGCCGGACGGAAGGATTCTGTTTACCCTTGCCGGTAACCTTCAGGTATTCGATCCCGCTTCCCGGGAAGTGCTTCCCCTTCCGCTGGAGCTGCCCAGTGAGAGGATTCTCACCCGCCGTCGCTACCCGAACCCCAGCCTTTCCATTCGCTCCGCGGAACTTGCCCCCGATGCCGAGAGAGTTCTCGTGGAAGCGCGGGGCGAGATCTTCACGGTTCCCGTGGAAGAAGGCGTCACCCTTCCGGTGACCCGTGGAAGCGGGGCCAGGGAGCGGGCCATGGACATTCATCCCGATGGAAAGCGGGTGGCCTATGTCAGTGATGAAGGAGGCGAAGAGGCCATTCTCAGCGCGGATGCCTGGGGTCGCGGGGATCTGAAAACCCTGCGCGAAACGGGGGAAGAGGGCTACATCTACTCCATGGACTGGAGTCCGGACGGGAAGTGGCTGGCCTACAGCGACCACAGCCACGGGCTTTATCTACTGCCCGAAGAAGGGGGAGAGCCCTGGAAGATTGCCCATGGAGACGCCAGCGAGATTCGAAGCTATCGCTGGAGTCCTGACGGGCGCTGGATGGCTTACACCCATACAGACAATTTCGACCGCGGAACGATCTTCCTCTTCGACACCAGCGATTCCACGACACATCAGGTGACGAGCAATCTCACGTATGACAGCAACCCCACCTGGGATCCCGAGGGCAACTACCTGCACTTCATGAGCAACCGCACGGTTCGCCCGACTATTGGCAGTCGGGACTTCGAGACCATCATCGAGCCGGGGCAGCGCCCTTACTCCCTGCTTCTTCGGGAGGATGTGGAGAATCCCTTCCTGAAGAACGACGGGATTCCTCCCCTGGAAGAGGAGGAGAGCGATTCCACGGAAACGGACCTTGCCGAAGCGGAGACGGATTCCCTGGAAGTGGCCGAGACCGATTCCCTGGGCACAGAAGCTCCTGCCGACAGCACGGAACTTGCGGAACTGGAGAAGGACGAGGACGAAGAGAAACTGGATCCCGTGGAGATCGACTTCGATGGAATCCTGAGTCGATACATCGAGCACGAGAAGGTTCCGCCCGGACGCTACTTTGGCTTGCAGGCCTCAAAGGACAAGCTCTTTTTCCTCGCAAGACCCGATGATGAGGAAGAAGACGACGACGAAAGTGGCCACGGCAGCTTTGGCGGATTGAACCTGAAGAGCTACCAGATTGAGGATGAAGAGCTGAGCACCTTCGCGCGCGGCGTGAGGGGTTATCAGCTTCTCAATGAAAAGAACAAGATCCTTCTTGTGAAAATCATGGGCGGGCTTCAGGTGGTCGACAGTATGGCTCCTCCGGGGCCGGGAGCAGAGATGATGGATGTTTCGGGCCTTCAGATCGAACTCGACCCGCGAGAGGAGTGGCATCAGATCTATCGGGAAACCTGGCGCGTCATGCGGGATTTTTACTGGGATGAAAGCATGCAGGGCGTGGACTGGCAGGCTGTCCACGATCAGTACGCTCCGCTGCTGGATCGTATCGCGAGCCGCTCGGACCTGAACGACATCCTGGCAGAGATGATCGGGGAGCTCTCGACAGGCCATACCTATGTCTTCGGTGGCGATCATCCGCAAAGGGCCCGGCGCCGGGGAACCGGGCTTCTGGGCGCGACTCTCCAGCGTGAGGGCGAGGCCTTCCGTGTCGATCACATCTATCGCGGAGGTCAGTTGGACCGGCGACGCTCTCCCCTGGATGTGCCCGGAGTGGAGGTCGATGAGGGTGACTACATTCTGGAAGTCAATCTTCGGCAAGTACCATTGGATCGTCCCTTTGAGTCCGCGCTGGATAATCTCGCAGGACGCGACGTCATGCTGACCGTGGCGGACAGTCTGGGTGGAGAGACCCGCCATGTCATTGTTCACACGCTTCGCAGTGACTCTCGTCTGGTTTATCTCGACTGGGTTCGCCAGAATCGGGAAGCAGTGTCAGAAGCGACCGGGGGCAGGATCGGCTACATCCACATTCCCGACATGGGAATGCGAGGGCTCACCGAGTTCGGCAAGTGGTTCTATCCGCAACTGGATAAGGAAGGCATGGTCGTAGATGTCCGCTGGAACGGCGGCGGCTTTGTCAGCCAGTTGATTCTGGAACGCTTTCAGCGCCACATTATCAGTTGGGATCGACAGCGTCGTGGCGGCGTGATGACCTATCCCTATCGCGTCCTGAACGGACCTTTTGTCGTGCTGACCAACGAACATGCCGGCAGCGATGGCGACATTTTTCCCGCCGCTGTTCAATTGGATGGCCTGGCTCCGGTGATCGGCAAACGCTCCTGGGGCGGAGTCATCGGCATCCGTGGCTTCATGGGCCTGGTCGATGGCGGCGGTTTTTCCCGCCCCGAGTTTGCCTGGTGGGATTCCAAGAGAGGATGGTCGCTGGAGGGACACGGTGTGGATCCCGACATTGAAGTGGATAACCGTCCCCAGGATCTGGCCCGGGGTGAAGACCCCCAACTGGATCGGGCGATTGAGGAAGTGCTGAAGCTGCACCGCAAGCATCCGCCTCTGCGCCCTGACTTCGGGCCGGCACCCGACCGGAGCCGGGAAGCCTATCGAAAACGGGAACTGAACTGATGATCAAGGCCCCCGGCAATCCGGGGGCTTTTTCTTGCAATTCCCCTCAAGCTGTTCTTCCTTCTTCAAGGCATTCGCATCGAAGCGAAGGAAGGCATGTCCACTCTGTCCCGCATTTTCTTTCTCCTGCTCGGAGCCATCCTGGCTCTTCTTGCAGGACTCCTTCTGCCCGGGCTGAACCCGGAGCAGTCCCTCATGGCGGGCCTCTTCACCCTCGCTCTTGTCTACTGGATCAGCGAGCCGATTCCCCTTTATGTGACCGGTATTCTGGTCGCCTTCCTCGAAGCCCTTCTTTTGGGAGCCCTGGCAGAACCGCTGGGTCTGGAAGCCCGTAACTACCGCATCTTTTTGGCTCCCTTTTCCAGCCCTGTCGTAGTCCTGCTCTTCGGCGGCTTTGTCATGGCCAGGGTTTTCAGCAAGCACAATCTCGATCTGGAACTGGCTCGGGTTGTACTGGGGAGAATGGGAAACAGACCCTCGGTTCTTCTGCTGGCCTTCATGCTCCTGACCGCAGTGATGAGCATGTGGATGAGCAACACGGCCACAACAGCCATCATGGTGGCGGCGATCCTGCCTCTTGTTCGCCGAATGCCGGAGGGAAGCAATCTGCCGAAGGCCTTTTTGCTCGCGATTCCCTTTGCTGCCAATGTGGGGGGTATTGCCACTCCCGTCGGAACCCCACCCAATGCCATCGCACTCGGGCTTCTCTCAGAAAACGGTTTTTCGCTCAGCTTCTTTGCCTGGATGACCGCGGCCTTTCCCCTGATGCTGCTTCTCTTGATCCTGATCTACTTTCTCCTGCGACTTTTCTTTCCCGTGGGGAGCATGGAGCTGGATCTGGGCATTCCGGAAGGCCCTCGCACGGCCCACCGTGGCCTGATCTACACGGTTTTTCTTCTTACCGTGCTTCTCTGGGTCACCGATGGCATTCACGGGATTCCCGCCTCCTTGATTGCGCTTCTTCCTGTTCTTCTTTTTTCTGCGAGCGGACTGCTTCACAAGAAGGAACTGCGGGATCTTGGCTGGGACATTCTCTTTCTGGTAGGAGGAGGCATTGCCCTGGGAACGGGCATTCGGGAGACGGGCCTGGCAGATGTCCTGCTTTCATCCCTCTTGCCTTCGTCAATTCCGCCGATGGTGCTGGCCCTCGTTCTCACTTCCACCATCGCGCTTCTGGCCACCTTTATCAGCAACTCTGCCGCCGCCAACCTGATGCTTCCCCTGGTCTTTACCCTCGCAGGAGCCGCTCCCGTGGAACTGATGGTGATGGTGACGATTTGCGCGAGCCTGGGAATGGCACTTCCGGTCAGCACGCCTCCCAATGCCATTGCCTTCGGCTCGGATCTTCTTCGGGTTCGGGACATGGCGAAGGTCGGGGTGCTGGTGACGGTCTTGTCGGTGGCGCTCACACTGCTTGCGGGAAGAATCCTGTTTCCGCTCTTGCCATTTCTCGAAAGAGGGACACACTAGGAGAGGGGTTTTGGAATGGTACTCAGCCCGAAATCAAAACTGGAATCCTGCCCGGTCTGTGAGAGTGCGAAGCTCAACAACCGTGTGCTTGTAAAACCCGGCGAAGACCCACAGATCTTTGTGGAGTGTGCGTCCTGTGAGGCCTTCGTGGCGCGATATCTGTTGAAGAGCTACACCTGCGAAGATCCCTATCGTTCTTTTCTACGCCAGATGAGGCAACAGAGAATGAGTTCCGGGGCACTGACCCGGGAGAGGCAGCGGGAGTTTGAGGACCGCCTTGCCGAGGATCTTGCGCTGGCCCGGGAACTGAGTTCTTCCCCGGAGGAGAAAGACCTCGAGGATCTGTTCGAAGAATCCAGCTAGTCTGGGCTCAGAAGGCTTGCTCTAGAGGGTGATGACCTTTCCTGCCTTGGTCTGGGCAGCCAGAATGTCGCCCATGCCCCCGATGATTCCAACCCTCACCTTGTCAGAGATGCCGAAGCTGTCCAGGCAGGTCTTGCAGAGAATCAGGTGAACTCCCTTTTGTTCGAGAGCTGCCAGAGTTTCGAGAAACTCCGAGCCTTCGCAGGCCAGTTTGACGGCATCGGTGTAGAAACAGATGGCGCCGGGGAGAGTGTTGTTCTCAATGAGAAGGGCCAGGTAGGTGGAAAGCAGTTTCTTGCGAAGCGGCTCGTCGGCGACCCCCATTCCTTCCCTGTGCAGGATGATAGCGGTGTCAGAAAGAGGCATTTCTTCCTTTCGAAGAATCCCTAGCCGGAAATCTGTCGGGTAGCAAGATAGTCCATCAGGGCCGGGGCATGAAAGACTTCCTGAAGGCGGGGCAGCATTTCTGCTGCGTTTCCCGGAAGAGAGCCGAGAAAGTCGGTATGGCTTCGCCCGTCCCGGTACTCCGGCTCTCGGGGCGGATGAGTCAGGTAACGCTCCGAAGCTTCAATGGGGGGAGCAAAGAGCAGGGTGGTCGAATAATAGAAGAAGTCCCGGGGGCGGTAGACGCAGGATCCCCCCACCTTTTTCCCCTTCAGGGAAAGATCGCTGCTTCCGGATTTTTCAACTTCCGGGATCCCTAGTTCATCGAGCCCCTCAATGACCCACTTCGTAATGGCATCGAAGATGTCACGAACACCGAGGACTCCCGGAAGAGGAATGGCCAGAGAGAGGATGAGATTGCCAGGGTCCAGTACCACGGAACATCCTCCGCCCATCCTTCGGTACAGGGGAATTCCATCGCGACTTGCAATTTCCGGGAGGATTTCCAGTTCCGCTATGCTTCCCCGTCCGAGTACGAGACTCAGGTCTTCGGGGCGGAAGACTTCCACTTCCGGCTCCCCGCTCTCCTTGCAGCACTGTAGCAGTGCTTCGTCGCGATTCCAGGGCTTCTGGGTGAAGGTCATTTCTTCGGAGCCTGAATGTGAATGGCCTGCCCGGCCGCAACTTCTGCGGCTTCAAAGAGGGCTTCAGAGAGAGTGGGGTGGGGGTGAATCGTGACCATCAGGTCTTCCAGAGTCGCACCCATCTCAATGGCCAGGGTGCCTTCTGCAATGAGTTCACTGGCCTGAGGGCCGACCATGCCGACACCGAGTACGCGATCGGTTTCAGGATCACAGATGACCTTGGCAAGTCCATCCCTGCGTCCAAGCGTGCGAGCGCGACCGAGAGCGGCAAGAGGGAAGCGCCCGACCTTGACGGTAATGCCTTTTTCCTCTGCCTCCCGCTCCGTGAGTCCTGCCCAGGCGAGTTCCGGTTCCGTGAAGACGACCGCAGGAATGGCGCGGTTGTCAAAGGAGGAAGAGTGCCCCGCAATGGCCTCTGCGGCCACCTTGGCTTCCCGGCTGGCCTTGTGGGCCAGCATGGGACCCGGGGCGATATCGCCAATGGCGAAGATTCCTGCAACGGAACTGCGGCACTGCTCATCCACGGGAATGCGTCCCTGCTCATCGGTGGAAAGACCGGCCATTTCCAGATTCAGGCGATCCGTGTTCGGCCTGCGTCCGACGGCGCTGAGAACCTGCCGACTTTCCAGCTCAATCTCATCTCCATCATGGAGAATCTTCGTAAGGAAACCCGTCTCCGTTTTCTCGATTTCAGTCACCCGGGAATCCGTGTGGATGGCTTCAAAACGGTTCTCTGCACTATTCACCACGACCTGCAGGAGATCCCGGTCTGCTCCCTGAAGAAGACTGGGAAAGAACTCCACCATCGTGACCTTGCTTCCCAGTCCTGCGTAGATCATGCCCATTTCCAGACCGATATAGCCGCCACCGACAACGAGCAGGCTATCGGGGATTTCAGGGACCTGCAGGGCTTCTGCAGAGGTCCAGAGAGGGAGGTCTTGCCCTGCGGGAAGCTCGTTGATGCGGCTTCCCGTTGCGATGATGCAATTCTGGAAACGAATCCCCGAGACCTCCGCGCCTTCGAGAGCCAGACTGTCGTGCCCATCGAAACGAGCGCAGGCGTGAATGACTTCCACCCCCCGTTTCTTGAGAAGCCCTTCGATTCCGCTGGAGAGGCCGTCGACCACCGAGCGGGTCCATTTGCGAAGCCCCGCGGGATCCACCTCGACCTTGTCGATCTTCAGACCGAACTGTTCGGCATTGCGAGCCGACTCTGCTACTTCCACGGCATGGATCAGGGTCTTCGAAGGGATGCAGCCTTCCCGGAGGCAGACTCCCCCGAGCTTGTCCTGCGCTTCCACGAGAGTGACATCCATGCCCAGGTCGGCCGCGCGAAGTGCCGCAACATAGCCACCCGGACCGGCGCCGATCACGACCAGTTCGCATTCCTGTTTCAGTTGACCCATGACCATGCTAGTCCTCCAGGAAAATCCTGAGTGGGCTTTCCAGCTGTTCGATGATGCGGTTCATGAAGCGAGCTGCGTTCGCGCCATCGGTGATGCGGTGATCGAAGGCCAGAGTCAGGGGCATGACCTTGCGCGCCACGATCTCTCCCTCCCGGACGACCGGCTTTTCGCGGACAGCTGCCATGCCGAGAATGGCCGCTTCAGGGTAGTTGATGGTCGGAACCATGCCCGTTCCCCCGAGAACGCCGATATTGGTCACGGAAAAAGTGCCGCCCCGAAGTTCCCCGACTTCGATGCTTCCCTCCCGGGCACGAGTGGAAAGCCTTTTAAGTTCTGCAGAGATCTCCTGAACACTCAGGTTCCCTGTATCGCGAATCACAGGCACGACAAGACCCCGGCCTGTGTCCGTGGCAAAGCCGAGATTCCGGTACTTCTTGTAGATGAGAGCTTCCCGGTGAGGATCCAGGCTGGCGTTTATCTCCGGGAAGTCCGCCAGCGCATTGGCGGCCGCTTTGAGAACGAAGGAGAGAAAGGTGAGAGAAGAAGGATTCCCCCGCTCTTTTTCCTTTTCGAGAAACTTCGCCAGTTCGCTCACATCCGCTTCATCCATGTGCGCAACATGGGGGGCGATGATCATGGAACTGCTCAGGCGGCGGGCGATCTTCCGGCGAATGGAGCGAAGAGGCTCAATCTCCACCTCTCCCCATTCGCTGAAATCGGGAAGTTCCTCCACTTCGAAGAAGGGAATGGAAGAGCCGCCGCTGAAGTCATTCTTCACTTCCGGCAGTTCGTGGATTGATTTTCCGACCTCAAGATCACTGACCAGAATGCGTCCCCCGGGCCCGCTGCCCGCTACCTTGCCGAGATCGATGCCTTTCTCCCTTGCCAGGCGACGAACTGCCGGAGCCGCCGCTACTCGAGAAGTGCTGCTTCCTGCCGGAGCTTTCGCCTCTTTGGGCTTTGCCTCTTTCTTCGCGGGTGTCGCCTTTGAGTCTTTGCCCTTACCGTCATCGATGACGGCGATAATGGAACCCGTGCTCAGGGTGTCGCCCCTATTTCCTTGCAGGGAAAGCACGGTTCCCGTGGCCGGTGAGGGGATGGTGACGGCCGCCTTGTCGGTCTCGACATCAAGCAGAGGGTCGTCCTCCTGAATGCTGTCGCCCTCGTGGACATGCCACTCCAGGAGTTCGCCCTCGTGGATCCCTTCTCCCAGATCCGGTAGTTTGAATTCGTACATAAGGCTTCCTAAAAGGCCAGAGTGCTTTCCACCTGATCGACGACCTGTCCCGCATTGGGAAGGTAGTATTTTTCTCGAGCGAAATTCGGGGTGACCACATCGTAGCCGGTGACTCGCCCCACGGGAGCTTCCAGATAGAGTAAGGCGGCGTCATTGATTCTTGCAATGATTTCGCTGGAAACTCCCAGCGTTCGCGGGGCCTCCTGGACGATCACACAGCGTCCGGTTTTGCGAACTGAATCGCTGATCGTATCGCTGTCCAGGGGAGAAACGCTGAGAAGGTCAATCAGCTCCACGCTCTTGCCTCTCTCTTCCAGTGTCTTTGTGGCAGCGAGAGCTTCGCGCATCATCGCTCCCCAGGCAATGAGCGTGATGTCCCTGCCCTCCTGAACGATTTGCGCCTTTCCGATTTCCATGGTCTCCGGCTCTTCGGGAACTTCCTCCCGGAAGGCCCGGTAGCTTCGCTTCGGTTCCATGAAGACAACCGGGTCATTGTCCTGGATTGCGGCGGCCAGTAGTGCACGCGCATTCCGGGGACCCGAAGGCAGGACCACCTTCAGGCCCGGGAAGTGTGCATAGGTCGCTTCCCGGCTTTCGCTGTGATGCTCCAGAGCGTGAACCCCTCCGCCGTAGGGCATGCGAAGCACCATGGGAACGGTGAACTCGCCCTGGCTGCGCGAGCGCCAGCGGGCGGCGTAGCTTTCCATCTGCTGTAGCGCGTAATAGGAGAATCCGGAGAACTGCATTTCGGCCACTGGCCGAAGCCCGGCAAGCGCCATTCCGATAGAGGCACCGGCGATGGCGGATTCGGCAAGGGGCGAGTCGATGACCCTCTCCTCGCCGAACTTTTTCTGAAGCCCTTCGGTGACCCGGAAGACACCGCCATTAAGACCGATGTCCTGTCCGAGCTGAATCACCGAGGAGTCCCTTTCCATTTCCTGATGAAGGGCGAGATTGATGGCCTGAACCATATTCAGCTTAGGCATGATCCACACCTTCAGCCGGGAAGTTGCGACTAATGTTCTGGAGGAAGATTTCCCGTTGCCGTTCCAGTTCGGGGTGGGAGTTTTCGAGGACATGGTCAAAGGGTGTATCCGGTCGGACGGACTCCCTGTTCTCGAAACTCTCGACCGCAAGGGCGACTTCCTTCCGGATTTCATCGTTGAGAGCTTCCTGCCGGGACTCATCCCAGATTCCCCGGTTTTCCAGATAGAGGCGGAAGCGTTTCAGTGGATCCTTGTCACGCCATTCCTCCACGTCTTCCTCTTTGCGATAGCGGGTGGGATCGTCTGCCGTGGTGTGAAGGCTCATCCGGTAGGTCTGTGCCTCGATCAGGGTGGGGCCTTCACCCCGCCTGGCGCGCTCGACGGCCTCCCGAACCGCAGAGTAGACAGCAAGGACATCGTTTCCATCGACCACGATGCCCGGCATGCCATAGGCCAGGGCTTTCTGGGCAAGGGTCTCCGAGGCCGTCTGTTTTTCGCGCCCGGTGGAAATCGCCCAGCCGTTGTTCTGGATGACAAAGACGACCGGGGACTTCCAGACAGCCGCGAAGTTCAACCCTTCGTGGAAATCACCTTCGCTGGTCGCTCCATCGCCGAAGAAGTTCAGCACGACGCTATCTTCCTTCCGGAGTTTCATGGAGTAGGCGATGCCCACGGCCTGGGGAATGTGTGAGGAGATGACGATGGTGTCCGGGAGGTTTCGATGCTTGAGGGAATAGGAACTTCCCTCTTCATAGCCGGCCCAGAACTTCAGGATCTGCACAAGATCCTGGCCACGCATCAGGCGTCCGGGAAGTTCGCGGAAGGCTCCCACGAACCAGTCTTTCTCCGAAATGGCGGCCGCCGCACCGACGGACACGGCCTCCTGCCCCGAGCAGGGCGGGAAGGTGCCCATGCGCCCGGTTCTCTGGAGCTTGAGCATTCGCTCATCGGCTTCACGACCCAGACAGAGGTGTCGATAGATACGGAGAAGTTCTTCTTCTGGCAGGCCGGGATCGAGTGAAGGGTCGGCCACTCCGGAATCATCGAGGATCTGGAGACGGGATACGCCCAGTTTCTGGATTTCTTTCAGGGGCATTATGCCTCTCTCCTTGCTGCTGACAAACAAGGTAGATTGGCTCTAATGTCAAGATTATCAATGACTTAGGGAATTCACGGTTTGAAAATCCGGAATGGTGGTTTCTGCACAGCCCTAACGAATCAGCAGAAGGCGCTTTGACTCCACCTGAGTGCCGAAAGACAGGCGGGCGAGGTAAAGTCCGCTGGCCATTGCAGATCCACGCTCATCGAGCCCTTTCCAGGAGCAGGAGTGAGAACCACGGGCCATCGGGCCACTGAGGAGGGTCGAGATCAGTCGCCCACTCACATCCAGAATCTCCAGTTTCATGCGTCCATCGTCCGGAAGGTCGAAGCGGAGTTCCGCGAGGGGGTTGAAGGGGTTAGGCCAGACGGCCAGGTTCAGGGAAGAGGCCGGCTTGCCGGGCGCAGCGGTGGCAAGGCTTGTGCTGACCAGGTCTATGTCTGCAGTGTCCCCGGTGCCGACGATGAAGGACAGCCGCATGTGGTAGACAGGAAATGAGACACCGAGCGGGGCCGTGGCTGACATCGAGATTACCTGCCATTCCTCTGTCAGAGGGAAGACCTCGGTGCTACTTTGCAGTGGATTGGTCCACATCTTCTGATCGCGGAAATCCTGCGTGGCGGCGATGTTCCCGCTGCCGCGTACCCAAGCCTCGAGAGTGAAAGTGTCCCCGTCACTGGCGGGGACTGGCTGGTGAGTCGCGGCCCCGCTCGACAGGCGCAGGTAGTACTCCCCGTCCCGGGCGCCAGCAGGGTCATGGATCCGATCGACCCCCGGATGTGCATGGTAACGCCAGCCATAGCCACCGAAGGGTGCGACCTCTTCAAAACCGCCGTTGGCGACATTTCCTCCCAGGCTGTAGCCGTTCATCACATCGCGCGGCCCCTGTTCCCAGCCCAGCAGCTCGCTGACATGATCGGCAAGGATCTGGGCCATGCCCGCATGATCGTACTCGCAACCGTGCCACTGTTCGAAGATCCAGGGGAAGATTGCGAAGGACATGTTCGGGTCATCCCGTTCTTCAATGACCTCATGAGTGTAGTTGGCAGGTTCGTTGTAGTCCCAGCCCCAGCCATTGTAGAGCATGATGTGTGCTTCGGGATGCGTTGAGCGAAGGTCGTCAAGGAAATCGTGGTAGTCGCTCTTGATGGCTACCTTGGGACGACCCAGATCGTTGGCACCCAGTCCCACGACCACCAGATCGGGCGGGAATCTGGCGAAGTCCCAGAGGGGCGTGGGAGACCAGTAGTCGACTTGATCGAAGACACTGTGAATCTCGGCGATTCGATCCCCGCTACGGCAAACATTGGTATACTCGGCATCGAGCATGCGCGATACGATTCCCGCATAGCCCCGGTAAGTTCCACGCAGGTGATAGCCGCTGTGGTTCTCTTCGTGCTCCAGAGAATAGCCTGCCAGATTGGAGTCCCCGTAAAACTCAATGCGTCGCGAGGGTCTCTCGGGAGGAGCCAGGAGGGATTTCCCGTCGTCCAGTTCGAAGCCCTCGACCAGCCAGTAACCCATGTCGGTTTCCTTGATGATTTCGACCTTGTGGCTGCTGTCCCCAAGGCCCGTTGCCAGAACATGGGTCGCCATGCTCGTTCCGATGGCGATCTTGCTGGAGTTGGCCGCATCATCGTCGATGATCACGCGCAGGTAGTCGTAATTGCTCCACCACCCGCCACTGCAGGTGATCGCCAGGCTGCTGCCCTCGAAGTGGGCGATGATTGATGAGCCCATCCAGTAACACCAGGGCTCGGAAGCATTCGAGTCGTCCCATCGTCCCGTGTAGAGAAGGTGGGGGTCGGCAGGGTCCACGGGACTGCTTGCACTTGCCGAAGAGACAAGCAAGAGGGCAAGGAGAAGGGGGGCCAGGGGTTTCAAGGACATTCCTTTCGACGCCTTGTCGGCATCGC
The DNA here is from genome assembly GCA_030748535.1 of Candidatus Krumholzibacteriia bacterium. Taxonomy (NCBI): domain Bacteria; phylum Candidatus Krumholzibacteriota; class Candidatus Krumholzibacteriia; species Candidatus Krumholzibacteriia bacterium. Next base: position 5,216 of record JASMLU010000011.1, on the reverse strand, counting down.
ATTTACCGCGAGCAAGGCTCTTCGCCAGGCCGCACCCCGATTCTATCACAGATGATCCCGCGATTCCACGGATGTGGAAACATGGCCCGGCGCCTGTTTATCTTCCCCGGCGAATCCAGGGGCAGAAGAGCAAGGAAGCAAGCAGGGAAAAGACAAAGCCCCAAAGCGAGATGGGAGGAAGAAAGCCGTGCCAATCCTGAGGCGGCATCCAACCTTTCAAGCCCAGAGAGAGGGTATGAATGGCCAAAAACAGGGAAGCCAGAAGAGGAGGGAAGCGTTGCAGGGAGGTGTTCTCCGAGGCCTTTCTCAGAAAATAGAAACTGAAGGCCGCAAGCGAACCGCTGAGAATCATGATCTCTCCGGACAGGCTCATGCTGCCGCCGTCAAAGAGCTTCGGGTAGTAGGTCTTTGAAAAGACGGCAAGAGAGAGAAGCACATGAAGGGAGGCGGTATGCAGGGAGGCATTTCCCCAGTGGCGAAGATCGTCTTGGTTTTCTTTGCGGTAACTCAGGGCCGCGAGAAAGAGAAAGAGAGTGGAGGCAAGAGCGAGGGCCTTGTTCAGAAGGAATACCGGGATCTGCGCAGAAGCGGTGTCTCCGAAAAACCGGTAACGCAGAATTGAATAGAAAACGCAAAGAAGAAGCAGGAGGATCGTTCGTTTCATGGACTCTCTTTCTTTCCATCAAGGATTCCGGTTTCCGAGAGCCAGGAGGCAATGGTCTGTGCCGCCAGTTCGTGCCCTCGGCCATTCCAGTGATTGTCGTGGGGGAGCATCAGGTTTTCACCGGAGTTGTCAAAGGTTTCGTCGAGTTGCAGGAGCTTCAGGTTCTGCTCGCTGGCGAAATCCCGCAGCCAGTTTCTCCCTTCTTTCTCCATAGGGATGCTGACGAGAAGAAAGGGAATGCCCGCCACATGACAGCGATCCCGTATGGCAAGAAGAAGCTCTCCGGTGACCCTGAAATCCCCGATGTCTTTCGTGCCCGGAGTCATCTCCCGCTTACCACGAAGCCACTGCTTGAGCCTCCAGATTCCCATATCCAGTCGCGGGCCAAGCCAGGTCTTGCCCCAGAGGAATCGCTCGACTTTCTGCCGGCGGCTGGCCCGGGGAACCGGGACATTTCGCAGTTCAAGGGAGTCCTTTTCCAGCGTAAAGACTGGGCGATAGTGCCAGTATTCCTCGCTTCGAACATTGTTGAGAAAATCGTTTTCACAAAAGAGAAGCAAGAGGGCGTCCGGCTTCAGGGCCATGCCTCTTTCCTTTAGATAGAGAAGCTCCTGTGCCGTTCCGTATCCGCTGACCGCTGCGTTGAGAAGCTCCCATCCGGCTAGAGAGAGGTCCAGAACCTCGCTGAATCGCTCCTCCTCTTCCACTCCAAAACCCCAGGCGAAGGAATCACCGAGAACCAGCAGGCGTCTTTTACTTCCTTTTTCCCTGCTTGCTTCGCCATCCCGCATGCCCAGAGTATTGATGGACACTTCCACCGAGAAATCCCGATGATCAAAGTGCCCGTTCTGCCCGGGTCGGTGTTCCCATCCGAGAAGTTCGCTGTATTTCCAGAACTTCACCCTTTCTTCCCGGGCAGGTGCCCACTGGGGAAAGAGGACTCTGGCGGAGAGTTCGGCCAGCAGAATGCCGACAAGAACCGCAAAAACAGCAACCGGAATGAGGAGCAGGCGAGGGTGCTTGCGGAACCAGCGTTCTTTCATTTTCTCTCCTGGAATCGGACGGCGAGCATACTACACGAGAGAGGGGAAGATCGCAGGAACAATTTCCCGGCCAGGACCCCAAATCTTGGGTTGCGAAGCTCCAAGTCTACTACATTCAGTGTATTGGGGCAGATTCCTGAAGAAAAATCTTGCCAGCTTTTCCGCAAAGGTGCATAAGACACCCGGCTCCGTCTTGCCCGCTCGGGAGGTTTTGCCTCGATGATTCGCGAAAAGCCAGTTCGCCTCAAGCTTCGGGGCGAGGAGATGGATGGCAGAATCTCCTACTATTCTCCCTACCTGATGAAAAAGCGTCGCGAGGCCGAGCTTCCCGGGAGCAAGGGACAGGTTCTCCTGGAACTGAAGAACTTCGATATTTCCTCTCTTCTCATGATCGGCGAAAAGGTGTTGGCCGAAGGCTCTGGCTTTGATCACTATGCCAGCCTTCGCGCATTGCAGGATCAGCTTTCCCTCGACGAGGGCTGCATTCTGGCCTGTGGAAACTGCCAGTACTTTCTCTTTTCCGGCATGGCGCGTGACATGAGCAATGGAAGCCGGGGCTATTGTCTTCACGGCAAGCTCGGCAAGAATCTTCGCCCCGGAGACATTTGCGAAATCTTCTACAACTGCCATCATTTCAGCTATGGTCCGGGAGAGGAACGCGAAGAGTTCCGGTTGAAATGGAAGAAGAGTCTGGTGGCGAGAAACCGGAAACAGGTGGCTCGCGGAGAGAAGACCCTGCCGGAGCGTCCCTTTCCCATGGATCTTCCCGAGGATCTGGACCCGCCTCGACCCCCTGAACCCTGATCGAAAGACCATGCCCATGACCGATAAGCCAGGCCCTGCGGAACTGAAGGAGATTCGCAGGGATCCCGAGAAGATTCTGGAAATCTGCCGTGCCTGCAAAGGGCAGTGCTGCACCTATGTGGCCGTCGAGATCGACGAGCCCGAGGAGTTTGAGGACTTCGAGAACATCCGCTGGTACTGCGCGCACAAGGGCATCTGGATTTTCAAGGACGACGAGGGATGGTACGTGGCCTTCGACAGCCCCTGCGAACATCTCAACGAAGACTTTTCCTGCAAGATCTACGAGAAGCGACCCTCGGTTTGCCAGAACCATGACTTTGGCGAGTGCGACTTTTTTCTGGACGGGGAGTTCGAACTGGAACTGAAAAGCCTGGAGGATGTGGACGCCTATCTGCGCGAACGCTTCCCTCGGCAATTCGTCAAGAGACCCCAGAGGAGGAAGAAATGAGTCGGAAGATTGCGATTGTACTGGGAACCCGACCCGAAGCCATCAAGTTGGCTCCAGTCATCGCCCGGCTTCGGCGCAATCCGGAGCGCTGGCAGACAAGTCTGGTCGTAACGGCTCAGCACCGGGAGATGCTTGATCAGGTGTTACAGCTATTCGATCTGAAGCCGGACTACGATCTGAACCTCATGCGCCCCGGGCAGAATCTGTTTGATGTGACTTCTTCCGCGCTGACCGGGCTGCGGGAGGTCTTCGAGGTAACTGAACCGGACATGGTGCTCGTTCAGGGCGACACGACGACCGTCTTTGCCGGCGCTCTTGCCGCCTACTATCTGAAAATTCCCGTCGGCCATGTGGAAGCGGGTCTTCGCACCGGACAGCGCTACAGTCCCTTTCCGGAAGAACTGAACCGTCGTTTGACCGGCTCGCTCACGGATCTGCACTTCGCGCCTACCTCCACCGCAGCCTGGAACCTGAAACAGGAAGGTGTCGAGACGGAGAAGATCCTGGTAACGGGAAACACGGTCATCGATGCCTTGCTTGAAACTGCGGCTCGCGAAGACCTGCCGGATTTTCCGGATCTCTCTTCCCCACTCATCCTGCTTACGGCCCATCGCAGGGAGTCCTTTGGCACGCCTCTCGGCAGGATCTTTTCTGCCGTTGCAGAACTGGCAAGCCGCCACCCGGAGTGCCAGGTGGTCTATCCCGTGCATCCCAATCCCTCGGTTCGCAAGGCGGCTTCGGACAAGTTGGAGGGAATCGGGAATGTCCAGCTTTGCGATCCACTTGACTATGCGAGCTTTGTTTCCCTGATGAAGCGGGCCCGACTGATTCTCACCGACAGCGGGGGAATCCAGGAAGAGGCCCCCTCGCTGGGAGTCCCGGTGCTGGTTCTGCGTGATGTCACTGAGCGGCCCGAGGCCATCAAGGCAGGGACCGTGAAGCTCGTAGGCAGTGATCCGGAGCGGATTCTTGAGGAGTCGGGGAAGATTCTCAGCGATGATTCCCATCACCGGCTTATGAGCGAGGCACAGAATCCCTACGGCGATGGTCGGGCTGCTGCTCGCATTGAAGCCATGCTGGCACATCATTTTTACCGGGAAGCTCGACCGGATGCCTTTTCTCCCGAGCAGGGGGACTCCTGGTGAAAAAGCGCCGCCTGAGAACCACTCTCTGGCTTGGTCTGTCTTTCGGATTGCTCGTCATGATCGCTCTTTCCCTGCTTTCTGATTTCGGCAAAACCGCCAGCGCACTTCGATCCATGAACCTGGCCTGGCTTCCCCTGATTCTGGGTCTCAGCCTCCTGCACTTTGTCTTTCGCTACTTCAAGTGGGAGTTCTTCCTGCGCGCGATTGGCGTCCGGATTCGCTTTGCCGACAGTGTGGGGATTTTCCTCAGCGGTTTTGTCTTTACGGTCACTCCTGGCAAGATGGGCGAGATCTTCAAGGCCTGGCTTGTGCGGGAGGTGAAAGGCGAAGCGGTGTCGAAGGTCATCCCTGTCGTGATCGCCGAGCGCTACACGGATATGGGAGGATTGCTGGTGCTGGCTTCACTGGGAGTGATCGGTAGCGGCTGGGGAGCGACCTGGCTACTGGCCTTCCTCTTTCTCACCCTGATCTATCTGCTTGCCTTTTCCCCCTGGCTGCAGCGACTGCTGCCCCGGCTCTTCGGAAAGACGGGTGATCGCGTGGCCCAGGTGCTCTCCGGAACTCGGGGGCTTCTTACCCTTTCCCGCCTGCTTCCCATGGTTCTCTTCAGTGCCCTGGCCTGGTTCTGGCAATGCTGGGCTCTGGTTTTTTCCCTTCAATCTCTCGGTGGCTTCCTCTCTCTGGGAGATTCGGTCTTTGTCTTTTCCCTTTCCACTCTTGCGGGAGCCCTGTCCTTTCTTCCGGGGGGGTTGGGAGCGGCTGAAGGCAGCATGGCCCTTCTTCTGGGAGGAGTCGGCGGTCTGGATCCCGCAATGGCCGCCGCCGCCACGCTCCTGATTCGTCTGGCAACGCTCTGGTTTGCCGTGCTGGTCGGTCTTCTGGCTCTGCTCTGGCTCTCCAGGCGTTGGAATCGGGGCTCCGGTCTCTGGAGAGAATTCGAAAAGGATGGCGTGGAGTCTGAATAAAAGGTTGTGCCTCTGAGAATGTATCTGGCCTTCTTCCTGCCCTCTGTAGGACATGGAGAAGCTATCACTACAGGATCCCCGCTGGCAACCACCCTTCTGCCCGAACCACAAGTGCCGATACCACCAGCACTTCCAAGGCCCCTGGCC